>NZ_JBFAKG010000078.1:29993-50421 GCF_040655595.1 Saccharopolyspora sp. NPDC050389 | reverse complement strand
ACGTCGGGTGGGATGAAGCGAACGGACCGTTTACCTCGTCTATCGAGGCGAACAGGCCGTTCGCTCCACACCAGCCAGCGGGGATGCACGACTGCGCGGAACGAGTTCTCAAACAGGCTCCATAGCGCACCAAACCACTCACGAGACCTGCCAGGCGGAACTCCCCGGCGGGCTTCGAATTAGGCCGGTCGGGGGCAAGGGGTGGCTTTCCGCGACGTGGGTCCGACAGGATGGGGATCCGCCGCCGACGGACTGAAGGGAGTCGTTGTGCGGCGTCGTTCTTTTCTTCGGGCAGCCGTGATCGGTGGCGGTGTTGCCGCCTTCTCCGGCGGGTTGTGGACCGGGGCCGCCGTGGGCGGGCCGATTCGCCGAGTTGCCGAGAGTCCTTATGGGCCACTGCTTCCCGCCGATGACAACGGGATCGAACTGCCCGAGGGCTTCACCAGCCGCATCATCGCGCGGTCTGGTGACAGCGTCGAAGGCACCTCTTACACCTGGCACGACGCGCCCGATGGCGGCGCTTGTTTCGTCGACGGCGACGGCTGGATCTACGTGTCCAACTCCGAGATCGAGCCGGGCGGCGGCGTCGGCGCGGTGCGGTTCGACTCCGGCGGGAACGTCACCGACGCCTACCGGATCCTCGACGACACGCGGCGCAACTGCGCCGGCGGGGCGAGTCCGTGGAACACCTGGCTCTCCTGCGAGGAGGTCGGGTACGGGTACGTGTTCGAGACCGACCCGTGGGGCGCGAAGGAAGCAGTTCGGCGGGACGCGATGGGCAAGTTCAACCACGAGGCCGCGGCCTGCGACCCGGTGCGCAAGGTCATCTACCTGACCGAAGACGAACCCGACGGCTGCTTCTACCGGTTCCGGCCCGACAACTGGGGCGACCTCGGCGCCGGCGGGCTGCTTGAGGTGCTGGTCGCCGGGCCGGAGACCTCGGGCAAGGCCACCTGGGCGGAGGTTCCGACGCCGACGCCGAACGACGGCGACACACCGACCCGTGAGCAGGTGGCCGACGCGAAGCACTTCGACGGCGGCGAAGGCTGCTACTACGCCTCCGACAAGTGCTGGTTCACCGCCAAGGGCGAGAACCAGGTCTGGCAGTTCAACGCCGCCGACGACACCTTCGAACTCGCCTACGACGGCGGCGGCGAACTCGGCGGCGTGGACAACGTGACCGGCACTTCGTTCGGCGATCTCTACGTGGCCGAGGACGGCGACAACATGGAGATCTGCATCATCACGCCGGACGACGTGGTGGCGCCGGTGGTCCGGGTGAACGGCCAGGACGAATCCGAGCTGTGCGGTCCGGCGTTCAACCCGGCAGGTGACCGGCTGTACTTCTCCTCGCAGCGCGGCACCTCCGGCTCCTCCTCCGGCGGCATCACCTACGAGATCACCGGCCCGTTCCGCCACTAGGTGCCCGTGAGTGGTTTGGGGTGCTATGGCACCCCAAACCACTCACGGACCCGGGCCTGCGCCGGTGAGCCATAGGGTCGCGGATTTGCCCCCGAACAGCGGTAGTTGGTGCCCGATCGGTTCCGACACGATGGGGGTCCGCCGCCGACGGGTCGTTGAAGGGAGTCGTTGTGCGGCGTCGTTCTTTTCTCCGTGCTGCCGTGATCGGTGGCGGTGTTGCGGCCTTCACCGGCGGGCTGTGGACCGGGGCCGCCGTGGGCGGGCCTGTCCGGCGGATCGCCGAAAGTCCTTACGGGCCATTGCTTCCGGCCGATGACAACGGGCTCGAACTGCCCGAGGGCTTCACGAGCCGCATCATTGCGCACTCCAGCGACAAGGTGGCGGGCACTTCCTACACCTGGCACGACGCGCCCGATGGCGGCGCCTGCTTCGTCGACGGCGACGGCTGGATCTACGTGTCAAACTCCGAAGTCGAGCCGGGCGGCGGTGTCGGCGCGATCAAGTTCGACGCAGGCGGCAACATCGTGGACTCCTACCGCATCTTGGAGGACACGCGACGCAACTGCTCGGGCGGCGCAACTCCTTGGAACACCTGGCTTTCCTGCGAAGAAGTCAGCTACGGGTACGTGTTCGAGACCGACCCGTGGGGCGCCAAGGAGGCGGTGCGGCGGGACGCGATGGGCAGCTTCAACCACGAGGCCGCGGCCTGCGACCCGGTGCGGAAAGTCATCTACCTGACCGAGGACGAGCCGGACGGGTGCTTCTACCGGTTCCGGCCGAACAATTGGGGCGACCTGGGCGCGGGCGGGCTGCTGGAAGTGCTTGTCGCCGGGGACGAAACGTCGGGCAAGGCCTCCTGGGTCGAGGTCCCGGAGCCGACGCCTTCCGAAGGTGACACCCCGACGCGCGAACAGGTCTCCGAGGCGAAGCACTTCGACGGCGGCGAGGGCTGCTACTACGCCTCCGACAGGTGCTGGTTCACCACCACGGGCGACAGCCGGGTGTGGCAGTTCAACGTCGCCGACGATACCTTCGGTCTCGCCTACGACGGCGACGGCAGCCTGGGCGCCGTCGACAACCTCACCGGCAGCTCCTTCGGCGACCTCTACGTCGCCGAAGACGGCGACAACCTGGAGATCTGCATCATCACCCCGGACGACGTGGTGGCCCCGATGCTGCGGATGACCGGCCAGGATTCCTCCAGCCTGACCGGACCGGCGTTCAACCCGGCCGGCGACCGGATGTACTTCTCCTCGCAGTACGGCCCGTCCGGCGAGTTCTCCGACGGCTACACCTACGAGATCAGCGGCCCGTTCCGGCACTAGATGGTTGATTCCTTGGTCTTCAGTGCTCGCAGGCGATCAGGGAGCGTTCGGCCGGGGCGGTTCCGGCCCAGTTGTGCCAGATGGTGGCAGCGAGGGCCAGCAGCCGTTGTGCGGTTCGGGCCGTGATTTCTCGAGAGATTGCGGTCACCCACGCGGCGGTGGGAACTGGGATTGGTGGCTCTCCTGGGGCACGCCCGCCGCCTCGGCCTGGCGCGCTTCTGCGCCCTGCGCCATCTGCCTGTCGACGGCCAGGAGCGGCACGATCTCCACATCACCCGCGTGCTCAAGCTTCTCCGCGCTACGCGGCGTCGGCACGGTGATCTCTTCGTTGTAGCCGGCGAGCTGGGTGGGCAGTGTGAGCGGCTTGCTCTTGCCCCTGGTCAGGATGCGCAGTTCCAGCGCGTACTGGGCCTTGCCGAGCCTGTCGAGCCACCACTTGCCCAGCCGGGAACGGTCTTCGATCCGCTCCAGTCCCCCGAGCACGGCCACGTAGACTCGGACGACGATCTGCCACAGCGGCGAGTGCGGAACCTTGAGCAAGTTGGCCACGTCCTTGCCGATCAGCCTGCGCAGCAGCGCGGGGACGACACCGTCGAAGACCTTCCCCGGCAGCACCCCGGAGTAGAGGTCGATCAGGTGCCCGGTGAGTTCCGCGCCTTCTTCCGACGGTCCCGCACTGCGCGCCAGCGCGGTGGCGAACAACTGGCGCGCCTCGCTCGCGGTCGACGGCATCGCGGCGGCCGGGATGCCGAGGAAGGTGCCCGCGACACGCCAGGTGTGCATGTAATCCTCGGCCTCCTGCGCGGTAACCCTGATCCGGAGCCGCTCCAGGAAGTCCAGCACCTGCACGGACAGCGCCAGCCACACGATCAGCAGGTGCTCCTGGGAAGCGGGAACACCGTGCCGGTCCTCGTCCCAGCTCCCGGTGGCGCGGAGGTGGTGTCGGACGGACGCGTGGATGAGCCGGACCTTTACCGCGCTGACCACGAACCGGCTGTTCGGGCCGAACGGGTCCGGCTGCATCAGGTCGAAGACGAACTGGGCGGTGTTCGCCATCCGGCGCTCGGGGTAGCGCAGGCGATGGGTGAGGCTCATCATCTTCGCGCCGAGCGGGACCGCGTAGGCCATCGCCATCGAGCCGAGCGCCAGGACGGTGCCGATGTGGATGCCGTCATCCTCGAAGAACTCGTGCACCCGGGTCAGCCGCTCCTGGTCGGCCCACTCCGGAGCCACCCTGGCTTCCTGGAGGAAGTCGTGCAGGCCGCGCGGCAGTCCAACCGGGATGTCCTGGTCGTAGGAGTGCCACTGGCTCAGGACGCGGTTGACCTCCTCCAGTTGCCCCTTCTCGACCAGTTCCGAGACCACCTGCTCCGCTTTGGGATCACCGATCCGTGCCAGCTCGTCCAGCGTCGTCCCACTGATTTCCATGACAGTCCTCCGCCCTGCCGTCAACGCGACTTGCCCGCCCGACGGCAACCGCGGGCGGGCGTTCCAGTCAGGAGGATCCGAGAACATGAGGAAGCTCGCAGGCCCGCTCACCGGGCCACGCGTCCAAACCACCCTGCGGGGTGGACTTGGGCACTGATCGCCTACGACCACTAACACCGACTTCACGGAATCACTCATCTAGGTACCCGTGCGTACTTTGTGCTGCTATAGCGACAGAAAGTACGCACGGGGTCTGGCCAGGCGAAACCTGATCCCAGCCGGACGTCGATGGGCAACTGGGGGTGCTCGTCGACGTCCCACCAGAGCCGGTGGCGGCCGACGTACTCCGCCACCGGCTCTGGTGGCCACCGGATCTCCTCCTCCGGCGGAGGATCGGCCGCGGTTCCAATTGAAACTGCGGCGATGCGGGCGGTGCGTTCGGCTTCCAGGGCCTCGCTGAGCTGCCACACCATCACCGCGCCCGGTCCGGCACCGGCGTGTTGGCCGGTGCCGCCGCGTATCGGTATCACCGCGAGAACTCCTGCCACGACGGCGAATGCTCCGAGTGCCGCGACGTATCCGAGCGGGTTCTGGATCAGATTCAGGAGAATCACGACGCGTCCTCCTCGCGGGCTTGCGCATCGCGGCGGGATCTCGCTTCGTCCCAACAGGATTCGCAGGTGGGTGCGAGCCATTCGACCTCGGTGGGCTCGCCGACTGTCAAGGTCATCCCGCACAGGGTTTCCCGCCATTGACCGGGCTGCGGCGGCTGGTCCGGGTACAGGGCGTGCCGGATGCCGCCGAAGGGCCGCCAGTAGGCGACCAAGCCCCGCCGCTGAAACAGCTCGAACACGTTGCCTCCCAACCTTGCCGGAGAGACGGTGGCCCCGGCCCGGGGGTCGGGGAGGGGGTCGAGACCGGAGCCACCGCCAAACAGTAACAGTCCGTATTGCTATCGTTACCGCCTGTCTCGACCGTATGGCACGTCTTGTTAATTACATAGCTGCATCAACCAAATGAGTTTGATCTCGTGCGTAGGGATCGCACGGAAGGAGCAACATGGCACCGGTCTCCCCAACCGTTGCGGCGTGGTCGCTCGGCCTGCGAGTGCGCGACAAGCGAGAAGAGGCCGGGCTCAGCGGCGCTGCCGCCGCGAAGAAGGTCGGCATCGCAGCGGCGTATCTCTCGGATGTCGAACGCGGGAAGAAGAACCTCTCGGCTGACCGGCTGGAGATCTTGCTCGACGCCTACGAGTTCCCCGAAGACGAAGCCGTAGAGATCCGCAATCTGCGCGAACAAGCGACGCGCCGCGGCTGGTGGAACAAGTACACCGCGATCTTCAACACCGACATGCTCCGGTTCTTCGGCTTCGAGCACGGAGCCGAGAGCCTGCACACCTACGACAGCGACTTGATCAACGGCTTGCTTCAGACAGAAGCCTATGCACGCGCTATCACCGAGGCCGGTAGCCCGAACGTTCGGCTCGCAGAAGTCGATCGACGCGTCAATGCAAGGCTCGCCCGCCAACAGCGCCTTACCGGCGATTCGCCGCTCCAGTTCGTCTCAATCATGAGCGAAGCCGCGCTGTACCAACAGATCGGCGGGCCACAGGTTCTTGCGGAACAGCTAAAGCACCTTGAGAAATCGATCGAGGCCCTGTGGGAGACACTCATCCTGCAGGTCGTCCCGTTCGAAGCCACCGGACACCACGCGATGGGCGGATCGAGCTTCTACTTGATGACGTTTCCAAGCGGCCAACTGCCAACGCTCTTGTGGCAAGAAACCGTAACGTCAACCCAGCTGATCTTCGATCCGATCACGGTCCGGGAGTACAGCCTGGCGCACACCGAGGCCACGAAGTGCGCCCTCAGCAGGGAAGACACCTTGAAGCGAATTCGCGATGCCTACAAACGCTTGTGACAGCACCGTAAGGTGACTGCATGCAGCACGATCGGTCATCTGTCTTAGCACGGGTCGACTGGCGCAAGTCCAGCCGAAGCGCGAACAACTCGTCATGCGTCGAGGTGGCAGTCACGCCGGGAATGGTCGGGGTCCGCGACACCAAGGACCGCGCCGGCGGCACCCTCACCTTCAGCCGCGCCCAGTGGGCCGGTTTCCTCACGGCGCTGCGGCAAAGTGCCTGATCAGGTGTCGTGAGTGTTGACTCCGGTAAGAACCGGACTCAACACTCACGAACGTGCCGACCCCGGCTTACCGGAGGAAGCTCGTGATCGCCGTCGCCCACTCCGCTGGGCTCTCCGCCGCTATCGCGTGGCCGCAGGGCAGCTCGACTCCTTGGGATCCGGTGATTCCTGTCAGGAGTTCGCGGGCGTTCGCCGCTGAGATCAGCTTGTCCTCGGCCGCCGAGATGACCAGTGTCGGGGCGGTGATCTCTGCGAGGTCCGCGCGGACGTCGACTCGTTCCAGCAGGTCCAGGTGGTCGTCCATGCCCGGCGGCAGGTTCTCGGCGATCTCCGCCACCAGCTCCTCGACCTCGCCATCGGAGCGCTCGTCCAGCCAGCTCCGGCCGAACACCATCATCGCCAGGTAGGACGCCAACGTCCGCTGGTCGGCCGATCTTCCCAGCTCGCGCCAGATCCGCACCGCGAGCCGCAGCTGCGGGTTCGGGTACGCGAAACCTGCAGAGAGCACGAGTGCGCGCACGCGGTCCGGGTACCGGGTGGCGATGCGCACGGCCACCGGCGATCCCGTGGAGAAGCCGAGCACCGCGAAGCTGCTCAGGCCAGCGCGGTCCGCGCCGCGCACCAGTGCATCTGCCAGGCCGTCAGCGGTCAGCGGAGTTCGTGCGCGCGGTGTGTTTCCCGAACCCGGGAAGTCCGGCGCGACCACCGTGTGCTCCTCGGCGAGCGGTTCGATCAGCGGGCCGAAGCTGTCCCGGATGTCGCTGCCCGCTCCGTGTGCGAGCAGCAGCCCGGGGCCTTGACCTCGGACGAAGTGGTCCAGCTCGGTGTTCGATGCGTCAACCATGCCCCGAACATAGGATTTCCCATCGATGTGAAGGTTCTGCGAATGTGGTGGGGATTACGTGCGGATCGGCGAACTCGCCCGGCTGACCGGTGTGAAACCGAGGCTGCTGCGCTACTACGAGGAGCGCGGGCTGCTGCACGCCGCGCGCGGCGCGAACGGCTACCGCGAGTACCCGCCCGACGCCACAGAACGGGTCGCGCAGATCCGCACGCTGCTGTCGACCGGCATGTCGACGGAGGTGATCCGCGAACTGCTGCCGCACGCCTGCGGCGCGGAGCCCGAGTTCGCGCCCGATCCGGCGCTGCTCACCACGCTCGCCGACGAGCTGGAATGCGTCGACGCCAAGCTCGCCTGCCTCAACCGGACCCGCGAGGTCATCGCCGGATACCTCGACACGGCCCGCGCACGCCAACAGGGGTCGTGAGTGCGAGATCCGGTAAGAACCGGCTTTGGCACTCACGACGCTCACACAGGCTTGCGCCACAGCAGGGAATGACGCCAGAAGAGGCGGCGGCGCACCTGCGAACCGGGGATGATTTCCCTTGCCGCGTCGCGTATTTCGGACAGCATGATGGTCGCGTCTTGAACCGGCATGCCGTCGTCGTGCGGTTTGCCCGCTCGGCCGCGTGCGGCCAGGTACGCGCCGACCGCCGCATTCGCGGGGAAGCTGACCGTTCGCGTCGCGAAGTCGGCCGCGGACTCCGACCGGTAGAGACCGATGACGGCGAGCACTCCGCCGGGACGGACCAGCGAGGCGAGCCGGGTCAGGGCGGGGCGCAGCTGCATGTGGTGCAGGCTCGACAGGGCCGTCACCGCGTCGTAGCCCTCGGGATGCAGGTCCAGGTCGGGATCCAGCACGTCACCGCGCAGCCATCGCACGTTCGTCGCGGATGTTCTGGCCGAGGCTTGATCGATCATCTCGGCCGAAAAGTCGACGGCGTCAACGAAATCCGCGCGATCGACGAGCTTTCGAACCAACGCGCCGGTCCCGCATCCGACGTCGAGCACCCGCGAACACCGCTGCGGCACCTGCCGCAACAACCATGGGTGGTAGTGCGCGTTGTGGTCCCACAACAACGCCTGAGGCAACTGAAGCAACCCGAAACCTCCTGATCGTGGTGCTACCCGAGGCGCTCGCTCAAGCGTGCGCGCAGCGGCGTGAAGTCGTCGTCCGGGAACAGCGGCGGAAAAGTCCGCAGCATCAACCGCATGTCCTCCGCGACGTGCTCGAACTCGCTGTCCCGCAAGGAGACGTCGGTGAACAGGTACTGCCAGCCATAGGTGCCCCTGGTCAGCAGCAGCGCATCGAGGTAGCCGCGGTAGTCGACGTCCAGCCGATAGGTACCCCGGGTGACGTCGAAGAACCAGACTTCAGGGTTGGTGACACCGTCCTGGACGCGCAACGACACGAGCTTCCCATCGCCGCCCCGGTGGGGTTCGTCGAACACCCGGAACTCGGAGAAGAGCCGGCGCTCGGCATCGGGCGTGCCGGCATGCGCTAGCCGAGGTGGCGTGTTGCCGAAGGCGTCCAGCAGGTAGATGAGGCTGAACTCGCCCGACAGCTCCACGTCCGGCTCGTCGATGGACCAGTGGCAGGCGAGCTCCTCGAACCGGGTGACCGCAGGCTCCAGCGAGGCATCCAGAAGCACCTCGTACCAGTCCGCGACGTCCGCGAGCACTCCCGCCGCGTCAACCCGCTCCGGATCGAGGTCGCCCTCAGCGCAGAATTCGACCTCCATCAGCGAGCAGTCGCGGATCTGCTCGATCAGCTTCGACAGACGCCGTTCGAGATCCAGCAACTCCGCCACCGGCACCTTTCCAACCCAGTTGATCCCCACGAGGTGAGGGACGCCCTCGACAAAGTTACCCGGCCGAGGACGCCCCTCACGCGGACGGAAATCGCTCAGCTCGGGCGGGCCGCCGGGGTCGCGTTCGTTGCGCCGGGTGGTGGTGGTTCCGTTGGCCAGACCGCTTCGCACGTCGTGTTCTGGGCCGGGGTTTCCAGCGTTGTCAGGTAGTTCTCGATGTGCTGGTTCACGCAGGGGCTGTGGTAGTACTGGCCGTGGCCGATGCCGTCGTAGTTCAGCAGGACCGAGTTGTCGATCTGGTCCGCCACCGTCAGGTTCCACGCGTTCGGGGTCGCCACGTCGTAGCGGGCCTTGACCACCAGGATCGGCGGCGCACCGTTGATCGACAGCTCATGCTGCGGGTTGCTGACCTCCGCCGGCCACCCCAGGCAAGACGTCACATCGCTCCAGAACGGCGAGATCTTCGTGTGCGGCGCGACCTTCTCCGCCTGCGCCCGATAGCTCTCCAGCTCCGCGAAGTCGCGGACCTTCCAGCTCCAGTCGTCACACCAGATCGCCTGGTACGAGTTCTGCGCCAGCTCCTCCGGCGCGGCCTGCGCGGCGATGCCCGGCTTGCCCCCGGACAGCGCCTTCAGCCTGTCGACCAGCGGATACCACCGCTCCTCCGGCGCGTACATCGCGGCCTTGAGCTCGCGGCGCAGGGAATCCGCGTTGAGCGGCTTGCCGGTCGCCGGGTCGATCAGCTCGCCGGCCTCAGCCTTGGCGTGCAGGTCGTCCCACACCGCGCGGACGTCCTGGCCGTGCAACGAGCAGTTCTCCGTGCGCGCGCACCAGTCGGCAAAGTCGTTGAACGCGCCTTCCTGGTCCTCGGTGGTCGTCTCGATGTAGCGGCCGCCCGACTCCATGCTGTGGTCCATGTTCGAGTCGATCGTCATCGCCCGGACCCGCTCCGGGAACAGCTCCGCGTACTGCTGCCCCACCTGCGTGCCGTACGACGCACCGTAGAAGCTCAACTGCTCCTCGCCGAGCGCCACGCGGATCGCATCCAGATCGCGAACCACGCTGACGGTGTCGACGAAGTCGAACACCGGGCCCGAGTTCTTGCGGCAGTCCTCGCCCAACTTCCCGTTGTAGGCGAGCAGATCCTGATAATCCTGCTCGCTCGCGGGGAAGCTGGTCGGCTTCTGGGCGAGCAGCTCGGCGCTGCAACGGATCTCGCTGCTGCGCTTCACGCCGCGCTGGTCCCAGCTGACGATGTCGAACCGCTTGCGCAGCTCGCCGTCCTGCAGCGGGTCCTTGCCCTCGACGTAGAAGTCGATCCCGGAGGCGCCCGGCCCGCCCGGAGCGACGAACAGCACGCCGATCCGGTTCTGCGGTTCGGTGGCGGGCAGCCGCCCGATCGCGATGTTCGTCTTCTCGCCCTCGGGGTTGTTCCAATCGATCGGCACCTCGACGGAGGTGCACTCCCCCTGCAGGTCGCCGCATGGTTCCCAGGCGAGAGCGGCAGGTTCGGCCAGCGCGGTGTTCACGCCCGGCGCGAGGGACAGCACGAGCGCGACCGATGCTGCGCCGAGTAACGGACGGTTTAGCACTAGTTCTCCTCGGTGGACCGGTAGGTCAAGGCCGAGGCTAACCACGGATGATCATGCGACTGCTCGCATTCGGCGCAATCCGCCCGGCGCCGGCTGAAAAGGCTCGTGAGTGGTGATACCGGTAAGAACCGGAATCACCACTCACGAGGTCAGGCCGCGTGCACCGGACGGGTGGCCGGGCCGCCCGCGGACGTTGCCGCCGGCGGCGGCGGTTCCGTCGGGTAGACGGCCTCGCAGTGCGTGCCCGGGGCCGGGGTTTCCAGCGTCGTCAGGTACTTCTCGACGTGGCCCACGACGCAGGCGTTGCGGTAGTACTGGCCGTGGCCGATGCCGTCGTGCTCCAGCAGGATCGAGTTGTCGATCTGGTCCGCCACCGCGAGGTTCCAGGCCGTCGGCGTCGCCACGTCGTACTTGCCCTTGACGATCAGGATCGGCGGGGCGCCGTTGATCGACAGCTCGTGCTGCGGGTTGCTGACCTCGCCGGGCCAGCCCAGGCACGCCGTCACGTCGCTCCAGAACGGCGAGATCTTCGTGTGCGGCGCGACCTTCTCCGCCTGCGCCCGATAGCTCTGCAGCTCCGCGAAGTCGCGGACCTTCCAGCTCCAGTCATCGCACCAGATCGCCTGGTAGGAGTTCTCCGCCAGCTCCTCCGGGGCCGCCATCGCGGTGACCGCCGGGTTGCCTTCGGACAGTGCCTTCAGGCGGTCCGCAAGCCCGTACCACCGCTCCTCCGGCCGGTACATCGCGCGCATCAGCTCGCTGCGCAGCGAGCCCGCGCTGAGCGCCGCGCCAGTCGCCGGGTCCGTGAGGGTTCCGGCTTCGGCCTTGGCGTGCACGCCGTCCCACACCGAACGCACGTCGTTGCCGTTCAGCGAGCAGTTCGCGGTCCGCTCGCACCAGTCGGCGAAGGTGTTGAACGAGCCTTCCAGGTCTTCGCTGGCCGTTTCGATGTAGCGGCCGCCGGAGGTGTTGCTGTGGTCCATGTTCGAGTCGATCGTCATCGCCCGGACCCGGTTCGGGAACAGCTCCGCGTACTGCTGGCCCACCTGAGTTCCGTACGACGCACCGTAGAAGCTCAGCTGCTCCTCGCCGAGCGCCGTGCGAATGGCGTCCATGTCGCGGACAGCGCTGATGGTGTCGACGAAGTCGAACACCGGGCCGGTGTTCTTCCGGCAGTCTTCACCCAGCTTCGCGTTGTAGGCCAGCAGGTCCTGGTATTCCTGCTCGTTCGCCGGGAAGTTGCCGGGCGCCTGCGCGAGCAGGTCGCTGCTGCACCGGACCTCGTTGCTGCGCTTCACGCCGCGCTGGTCCCAGCTGACGATGTCGAACCGCTTGCGCAGCTCGCCGTCCTGCAGCTTGTCCGCGCCTTCGATGTAGGTGTCGATGCCGGAGACGCCCGGGCCACCGGGCGCCACGAACAGCACGCCGATCCGGTTCTGCGGCTCGGTCGCGGCCAAGCGGCCGATGGCGATGTTCGTCTTCGCGCCGTCCGGGTTGTTCCAGTCGATCGGCACCTCCACCGTGGTGCATTCCCCTTGCCGGTCACCACATGGTTCCCAGGTGAGACCGGCCGGCTCCGCCAACGCGGTTTGCGCGCCGGCGAGGGACGAGAGCGCGAGCGCGGCCGAGGCCGAGGCCGCGACGAGTAACGGACGTTTGAGCACAGGTTCTCCTCGTATGACCCGTTGAGCGATCTTGAGCCTAGACGTCGGCGATCACTCGAACGGACGCAATCGGAGCAAAAGGAGGATTCCTGCGCGGTTTTCGGCCGGCTAGTCCGCGACGTAGAGGTCGGGGTTGTCGGACAGCGCGGCGACCATCGCTGCACGCGAACCGACGTCGAGTTTGGTGAAAATCCGTCGCATGTGGGCGGAAACCGTGTACAGGCTGATCTCCAGCACCGCCGCTATCGAACGGTTGGTGTAGCCGAGCCCGACCATCCGCGCGATCTCCCGCTCCCGCGGGCTGAGCACCTCGTCGACCTTCGGCGCGACCGGCATCAGCAGGCACCGCATGCCGAGTTCCGTCATGTCGAGCAGGGGTTTTCGGGCCACTCGGTGCGATCCGGTGAGCTCGCCGACCCGCCGCACCAGAGCGTGCACCAGGTGCTGCACCAACTCGTCCGAGCCGAGGTCCTTGGCACCGAATTTCTCCTGGTCCCGCCACGGCGGTTCCGGCTCGGGAAGTCCTCGTCGGGCGCGCGGAACGGATGTGGCGATCGAGTCATTCGGCATGTACCGGCCTCCCCAGTCCCGGGTGCGGGTCGGCGGTTCACGCCATCCCGCCAACGGCCCGCTCCCCCATCGCGAGCCGGTCACGGCCTTCGCCGCAGCGCATACCAGCAAAACCAACATCGTCTGTTCGCGCATCGTCGATTCGTGTGACACCCGGATCGTCTAAGGCGGACAGCGGGCACTTGAACGTGCGACTACCACCCGGATGCCGGTTGCCCTGGACTGTTCGCACGCGCTCACCGACGGCCGGCTTCCCGATAAGCCGCCGGACGCGGTGCAGGACAGGAGGATCCGCCATGAGTCGCTACCGAGCCGTCGACGGCGAGCTGGAGGACGAGCTGGCCCGCGAACTGGAGGACGAATTCGAGGACGAGCTCGAAGGACTCGCCCACGAACTGGAAGACGAGGACGAGGACTTCTACGAGTTCGAGGACGAGTACGAAGACGAAGACGAGTACGAACTCGAAGACGAGCTGGAGGACGAGTTCGACGCCGAGTTCGAGGACGAGCTCGAAGCCCTGATCCAAGAGCTGGAGGACGAGCTCGAAGACGAAGACGAGTACGAAGACGAAGACGAGCTTGAAGAGGAGTTCGAGGCCCTCGTCCGCGAACTGGAGGACGAGTTCGAGTTCGAGGCGGAGTACGAGGACGAGGGCTTCTCCAACCCGGCGCGCCGCGTCTACCCCGACGCCGAGCTGATGGCCAACCTCGCGTTCCAGGCCGAGCAGGCGGAGACCGAGGACGAGGTGGAGGGCTTCCTCGCCCCGCTGATCGGGCTGGCCGCGCGCGGACTGCCCAAACTGGCACCGGTGATCCGCAAGGCGGCGCCGAAACTGCGGCGTGGCATCGGCAAGATCGGCAAGAGGCTCTGGAAGGGCAAGGGCCGGCGCAAGATCCGCAAGATGCCATTGCTGGTCAAGAAGGCCGCACAGCGGCTCAAGCGCAAGTCCCGGGCCCAGGGAACCCTCAAGAAGAAGTACACCGGGACACGCCGCCGCACGAAGAACACCAACGTCAACCGCCGCAGGAAGAGCGCCAACGTCACTCGCCGCGCCAACGCCCAGAGCAGGCGCCGCCGAGCCCAGAACAAGCGAACCAAGCCGCGCCGAACGCCCGGACGTCCCAAGCGGTACACCGGGAAGCGCAGGCAGCAGGGCCCGCTCTCGCTGGTGCCAGGTGCGGTGTCCAGCGCGCTCCTCGGCGGACTCGGCAGCTTGGCGGCCAGAGGAATCGGCGACTTCGCGAGCAGCTTCTTCGAATATCCCGAAGACGAGCCCAGGACGGGTGCGGCCCGGCGGAACGGCTACCGGCCCGGGAGCGATCGGCGGCGGGCGCAGCTGAGCGCGGCCGCACGCCGCGATCTGCAGGGCGGCAGAGTCAATGGGCGCCGCGGCTGAGCTGCGGCTGGTCGCGTCCCGCTCGCGGCCGGCGCCGCAGCAGACATCCGCGTCGAACCGGGAACTCCGCAACTGGGTGCGCACCCAGGCGACGAACGTGGAGCGGCATCTCGCCGCGCTGCGCCCGTTCGGCTGGGAGGAGTTCGGCGATCCGGCGACCGGGCCGAGCCGCGCCCACCTGGTCGCGGTCAACGACACCATGAACACGCTGCGCAAATCGCTCAGCTCGGCGACCCGGGACGCCCGCCGCGCCGCGGAGGCCGCGTTCGCGCACCCGAGCCCGCAGCGGCTGCAGGACGTGCTGCGCACGAAGACGCGGGCGCAGCGCTGGGTGAAGGAGACCGAACGGATCTGGGACTTCTACCTGGAGCTGTTCAACCAGCGGCAGAGCCGGTTCGCGCCGTGGCTGGTGGCGGCCGACCGCATCGCCCTGGACTGCTACCAGTACGCCTACCTGGGGATCGGGCGCTGGCGCTCGATCCCGACACCACCGCCGTTCTGCTACCTGGAACCCAGCCACGGCCCGGCGACGTCACGGCGCGGCATCCCGCTGCGGCGGATCAGCAACCGGGTCAACCCGTTTCCGCTGATCCAGCTGCCGTTCCACCGGCTGGTCAACCCGTGGACGCTCGGCGCGGTGCTGCACGAGGTCAGCCACAACCTGCAGAACGACCTCGGGCTGGCGCGGGCGATCCCGTTGCAGGTCGCGGCGCGGCTCACCGAGGCCGGAGTGCCGAAGCCGGTGGTGTCGATCTGGGTGCGGTGGAACCGGGAGACCTTCGCCGACATGTCCGGCCTGCTGCTCGGCGGCCCGGAGATCGTCGGATCGCTGTTCGACGTGATCGGCCGGACACCGGCGAAGTCGATGCGGTTCGGCCGCCACGCCGTGCACCCGGTGCCCTACCTGCGAGGAAAGCTGTCCATCGAACTGCTGCGGCGGATGGGATTCCCGCGCCGCGCCGAGGAGTACGAGCGCGCCTGGCACGCCCTGTACCCGCGGCCGAAGCTCATCGACGCGCCTCCGGCGCTGCTGGCGACCGCGAACCGGGCGATCCCGGCGGTGGTGGACGCGATGTGCTTCACGTCGTTCCCGTCGCTGGGCAACCGGAGCCTGGCGAAGGTGGAACGGTTCGAGGTCAAGGAACAGCGGATGATCGAGGAAGCCGCCGGGCGGCTGGCCGACGGCGTGTCGCCCGGCGTGGTGCCGGAACGGTTCCTGATCGGCGCCGTCCGGCACGCACTCGAACAGCGGATGGCACCGCCGAAGCGGCTGGTCCGGTTCTTCATGGAAGAACTGGGGAGGCGAGCGCGATGACCTTGCGCGACGAATTCCCGGTGCTGGCGCGGGAACTCCGGCAACTCGCGGCCGCGTGGCGGGCGCTGGAGGTCAGCGTGATCGAAGACCGCCCCAGCGGCGAGAGCCCCGCCGTGTCGGACCGGCTCGCCGAGGTCGTCACCGACGGCAACGCCGAGCTGCAACCGGCGCTGGTCGCGGTTCGCGGCCGGCCGGACGGCGAAGTCCTGCACATCACGGCGTTGGCGCTGCGGCAGACGCAGCGGCGGCTCGACGACGAGTTCCGGTGCCACCACGCGGCCGCCGAGCTCATGCGCGCCGTGCGCGGGCGGGGCCCGCAGTGGCTCGGTTGGGCGCACAGCATCCGGTCCGGTGTGGACGGATGCGTGGATTCGTTGCGCAGCACGGAAGACACCATGTTGCGGTGCTGGCGCGAGGCAGCCGAACTCGCGGTGCGGTTCGGCATCGAGGGGAACTGCGAGGGCAGGCGATGACCATCAACGACGACCGCGTCAACGAAGACCGGGGCGCCGCGCTGCCGCCCGCCCAGGACATCGACAGCGCGTATCCGCTGGTCACCCGGCACGATCCACCGTGTTGCGAGCGTCCGGGCGACATCGCGAGCAAGGCGATCAGCGACGTGCTCGGGTGGAAGTGGCGCGGCGGCGACACCAAGGGCTTCGCCGCTGCGCTGACCGGGAGCTTCGAGCTCAAGCGCGTCGAGGGGCACACCGAGGCGACCTGGACGCCGCGCGGCTACGCCATCCAGGCCGACCTGGGCGCGGTCACCGGCGGGCAGGCATCGCTGGCCGCGCGGGCGCGCAGCGCGATCAAGGACGCGACCGCGCTGCTCGACTCGCTGAAGCCGCTGCGGCCAGGCTCGGATCGGGAGAACGGCGAGGGCTTCCGCAGCCTGGTGCGCCACGAGCTGGAGGAGATCCGCAAGGAGCTGGAGAGCCCGCTGCTGCGGGTGCCGCGCGTGGACCAGCTCTTCTTGCTGCTGCTCGGGAATCCGGCGTCCGCAGTGGACCCGGACCTGGTGCGCGGGCACCTCGGGGAGCTGCGCGACGAGTTCGGGCTGATCGGCGGGTTGGTCAACACCATCGAAGAGGAGCGGATCCAGACCTCGTTCATCACGCTGGTCGACTGGGTGCTGTCGCTGTACCGCGGCTGGCTGGACGCCCGCGGCCGGATCGACCCGTTCGCCCAGCCGGAAACCGGGCAGGCGCCGTTCTTCGGCCCGGCCGTCGTGGCGCTGTCGCAGCTGCTGTCGGCCGCCGCGGTGCAGACCGAGGAGCTGGTCGCGGCGCTGAGCTCGGTGAGCATCCACCGCGGCGACCGCGAGGTGCTGCGCATCCCCGATCCGGACGGCGGCTCGATGTCGCTCGGCGGATTGTTGCGCTGGACGTACGAGTTCACCTGCTTCGAGGGCCGCAAGCTGATCGAGGTCGCGGGCAAGGACGGCGTGGACAGCGCGTTCCTGCAGGTCGCGGAGCGGTTGGAGCGGATCGTCGGCAACCTGCCGCGGCGCGGCGACGACGGCACGCAGGACGTGCCGGGCAACTACCGGGCGACGCTGCCGCCGGGATTCTTCAGCTCCCGAGTCCAGCGCGCGGTCGACGAGCTGCACGACCACCTGCAGGAGATCGTGCGCGTCGCTCGTCCGATCCGGCACGGCGCGAAGCCGGCCGACCCGCCGGGGCCACCGGCTCCGCCGCCCGATTCCGGGCCCAAGCCGCCGGATCCACCCGGGCCGGCACCCGAGCCGCCGCCCGGGCCGTTCCCGCCGGCGCCCACGCCGGAAGCCTCGGCTGGAACGCCGGTGACGGCTGCCCCGGTCGAGGAATCGCCCGACCTCGCAGCCAAGCGGCGCAGCCCGCGCAAGCGTCCCGAGCCCAAGCCCGCCCCGCGGCCAGAATAGCGGCCCGCCCGCGCCCCGCACGGAGGAATGATGGCCACCGAAAAGCAATACCGGGAACTGTTCGACCGGGTCGCCGCGCTGCGCAGACAGGTCGCCGGCAACCTGTCGAACGAGCTGGGCAGCGATCCACAGGTCGGCGAGGCGATCCTGAAGCAGATCGACGACATGCTCTTCGCCGTCGAGGTCGAGGCGAAGAACGAGCCACGCCCGCCCGACGGCGGCCTCGCGCAGCTGGTCGGCCTCGGCGGCGAGTCGGCCGGAGACCTCGGCGCGACCCGCATGCCGCACGGCGTCGAGGCCTACGACGAGACCATCGCGTCCGAACGCATCCTCGCCGTCGCCGACCTGTACTACCTGTACCAGCACGAGCGGATCGGCGTTCCGCGCGTCGTGCAGAAGCTGCGAGAGCTGTTCGAGCGCGGCGCGATCCGGCTCTCCGACGGGGAAGGCGCATTCGGGCTGTACCGGTTCGACCGGCGCGACGTGCTCCGCTACACCAAGCGCGACCGCATCAGCGCCTACCGGCGGGTGCTCGGCTACGGCCGCGGGCTGGGCTCGGCGAACTCCCGGCCGAACACCGACTTCCACCGGTTGTTCACGCAGTTCAACAACCAGGTCGCGCTGTACTGGCGGGACAAGCGGATTTCCGACGTCATCCGGGAACGGGCCCACGACATGGCCTTCGGCAGCATGGCCGTGGTGCGGCGCAGCGGGCTCGACCTGCGCAACAACCTGAAGTTCACGTCCTACGGCCACCTGAACGTGCTGCGGGTCGAGGTCATGCAGCTGATGGACGAGTGCTTCCGCATCCTCAACGCCGAGGACGTCAAGGACCTCTTCGGCGCGGCCAACGCCTGGGACGTGGTGGACGAGGTGCTGATGCACTACTTCGACGAGAAGCTGGTCACCTCGCCGCGGCAGCGGATGGCGGTGACCGGGCGCAACGTGCTGCGCTGGCTGGCGGCGCCGCACATCCTGGAGACGACCCGCTCGGAGTTCGAGGCGCTGCTGCTGGAGGTGGCGGAGCCGGCGGAGGAGTGGATCACCTCGGCGCAGTCCCTCCGCTTGGCGGACCGCACGGGCTCCAAGCAACTGCTCCCGTGGGACCGCCAACAACCGGCGGGAGTCGCGGCGCCGTCCCGAGGTGAGCGCCCGGTGTCGCCGCCCCGGGAACGCCAACCGGCCCTGGCCCGCCGAGCCCGCCTCAACGGCCACCGCAGGTGAGCACACCCGGACCGGAATCGCCGTATCGACTCCCCCTGCGCCACCTCCCCTCGGCAAAGTTCCGGCAAAGTCAGTGGAGCCCAGTTTCTCGTGAAATTGACGGCCACCCGGGTGAACGTCAATTTCACGAGAAATTGGCGCTACCTGCGCAAACGGAGCGGCGTGATCACGGAGCGCAACGATCGTCGTCACCCTGACCTGGCGCAATTTCTCGTGAAATTGCGCCAGCCCGCGGAGTTCCGGCACCCGGCGCCTGCTGTGATCCACCCCACCGCGGGTTGACCTTCCAACCGGTGTGAAGTCATAGCGTCGTTTCCAAGCCAGGACGGGGCAGCCGACGAAACCGCCGCCACGTCCACCCGATCCCGCGATCCTTGGAGCGACTCATGACCTCGTTCGTCGTGCACCGCAACGGCCAGGCGGCCAACGTCGAGGAGTTGACACCGCTCGCCTTCGCGGGCTTCGCCCACATGACCGCCATGCAGATCCGCGAGGGCAAGGTGCGGGGCCTCGACCTGCACCTGGAGCGGTTGCGGACGGCATCGCTGACGATGCTCGGCCAGGCGCTGCCCGACGATCAGGTGCGGTCCTACCTGCAAGCAGCCGTGGACGGTGCGCCGGCCGACCTCTCGTTGCTCACCACCGTGTACTCGCCGGCGGGCGAGTTCACCGTCGCCGGTCCCGACGCGACGCCCGAGGTCCTGGTTCGCACCTCCCCGGCCACCGACGGCCCCGCGGGCCCGCTGACGTTGGCGACGGTCGAGCACGAACGGGAACTCCCGGAGGTGAAGCACGTGGGCGAGGTGGCCAAGACCTACTACCTCCGGCAAGCCGTTGAACAGGGCTTCGACGACGCGGCCTTCGTCGACCGCCAGGGCCGGCTCAGCGAGGCGTCGATCTGGAACCTGGCCTTCTGGGACGGCGACGCGGTGGTGTGGCCCGAGGCGAAGATGCTGGGCGGGACCACGATGGGCATCGTCCGCAGGCAGCTGGAACGCCTCGGCGTCCCCCAGCGCACCGCGGAGATCAGGCCCGCCGACCTGCCGGAGCTGGCCGGGGCCGTGGTCATGAACTCCTGGACGCCGGGTGTCGCGGTGCACCGGATCGACTCCATGTCCTTGCCCGAAGCACCGGCGTTCCTCGAACTGCTGCACCGGGCCTACCAGGCCGAGCCTCTCGTCTCGCTGTGAGCTGCCGAACGCCGGCCAGGCCCTCCCGGCTCAGGATTGCGCCAGATACCCGGCGAGGTTGCTGCGGCTGCGCTGCAGGTCGGCGATCCGCTCCTCGGCGATCGCCAACTCCCGGTCCATGATGGCCCGCACGTCCACGCACCAATCGAACTCCGGCAGTTCGCCGTGGACGCACGGCAGCACCGCACGGATCACCTCGGTGGACAATCCCGCATCCAGCAGCGCACGAATCTGCCGCACGACGACCACCGAGTCCTCGTCGTATTCGCGGTAGCCGTTCGAACCACGCCTGGCCACGAGCAGCCCCTGCGCCTCGTAGTACCGCAGCAACCGCGCATTGACGCCGCTGACCCGCGACAGCTCCCCGATCAGCATGTGCTCCACCTCGTTCGGGCTCGACCTACTGGCCCCAGTAAATCCGAGGCACCGACATCCGGACAAAAGGTGCTGCACGAGCCGGTGCGAAGCAACTTCTCCCGTGGGACCACCGAGCCCGCCTGTCCCTCGTTCCGCCGACCCAGGACCCGGGAGTTCCCGCTGCTCACGGGGCCGTGAGTGGTTTGTGGTGGGGTAAAGAGGCCCAAGAAAAAAGGGGCCCGGACAGC
>NZ_JBFAKG010000078.1:0-29983 GCF_040655595.1 Saccharopolyspora sp. NPDC050389 | reverse complement strand
GGCGATCCCGATCAACACGACCATCGCACCAGCATCGACGCGACGACCCCGTTGCCCGGGCACCCGATCCGCGAACCCGCGCGTGTCGGTTTTGGGCTGCTATAGCGACCCAAAAGACTCACGGCCCCGTACCTGCAGAAGCACCGCTCCAGAAGCCCCGGTCCGAGTCCTGGCCAGGCGCGATCCGTGGCGCTTGGCGTGATCACTCCAGTCGCGGCGGCGGCTCGGGCTCTGCGCTTAGACTCCGGGCATGGCACAGCCGCCGCCCTCGTCCAAGCTCACCGTGTCCGAGCTCGCCGATGCCGTCCGGGACGACCGGTCGTTGCGCCGGTTCCTGCACGGCCTGCCCGGCGTCGACCAGGTCGGGTTGGAGCAGCGGGCCGCCGGCCTGGCAACGCGGAGCATCAAGAAGGCCGCGAAGCGCTGGGCGATCGACACCGCGATCTCGATGATCGACCTGACGACGCTGGAAGGCGCCGACACCGAGGGCAAGGTTCGCGCGTTGTGCGCCAAGGCCCGCCACCCCGACCCGGAACGACCTGGCACGCCGCCGGTCGCGGCGGTCTGCGTCTACTCCGACATGGCCGCCACCGCGGTCCAAGCACTCGGCGGCACCGGCATCCAGGTCGCCTCGGTCGCGACGGCGTTCCCGTCCGGCCGCTCTGCGCTGCCGGTGAAGCTCGCCGACGTGGAGTACGCGGTGGCCGCGGGCGCCGACGAGATCGACATGGTGATCGACCGCGGCGCCTTCCTCGCCGGCCGCTACGGGCAGGTCTTCGAGGAGATCCGGGCCGTCAAGGCGGCCTGCGGCGACGCGCACCTGAAGGTCATCCTGGAAACCGGCGAACTCGCCACCTACGACAACGTGCGCCGCGCGTCCTGGCTCTCGCTGCTCGCGGGCGGCGACTTCATCAAGACCTCCACGGGCAAGGTTCCCCAGGCCGCGACGCTGCCGTTGACGCACCTGATGCTCCAGGCGGTCCGCGACTGGCGGGATTCCACCGGCGAACTGCGCGGCGTCAAGCCCGCGGGCGGAATCCGCAACACCAAGGACGCGATCCGCTACCTGGTGGCCGTGCACGAGGTCGCCGGCCCGGAGTGGCTCACCCCGAAACTGTTCCGATTCGGCGCGTCCAGCCTGCTCAACGACCTGTTGATGCAGCGGCGCACCCAGCTCGACGGCCACTACAGCGGCCCCGATTACGTGGCGGTGGACTGATGATCGATAGCCCGTGGGAGTACGCACCGGCGCCGGAGTCGCGGGACATCGCAAACCTCAAGCCCAGCTACCAGATGTTCGTCGACGGCGCGTTCGTCGACGGCGGCGGCGAGCCGCTGAAGAGCATCAACCCGGCCACCGAGGAACTGCTGGCCGAGGTCTCCAGCGCCTCGGAGTCCGATGTGGACACGGCGGTCCGGGCGGCGCGGCGGGCCTTCGAGGACACCTGGTCGACGATGCCGGGCCGGGAGCGCGCGAAGTACCTGTTCCGCATCGCCCGGCTGATCCAGGAACGCGCCCGCGAGCTCGCGGTGCTGGAATCGCTGGACAACGGCAAGCCGATCAAGGAGTCGCGCGACGCCGACATCCCGACCGCGGCCGCGCACTTCTTCCACCACGCAGGCTGGGCCGACAAGCTCGGCTACGCCGGCTACGGCCCCGATCCGCGGCCGCTCGGCGTCGCCGGCCAGGTCATCCCGTGGAACTTCCCGCTGCTCATGCTGGCCTGGAAGATCGCCCCGGCGCTGGCCTGCGGCAACACCGTGGTGCTCAAGCCCGCGGAAACCACGCCGCTGACCGCGCTGGTGTTCGCCGAGATCTGCCAGCAGGCCGGGCTGCCGCCGGGCGTGGTGAACATCCTGCCGGGCGCCGGTGACATCGGCGCGGCGCTGGTCGCGCATCCCGGCGTCGACAAGGTCGCGTTCACCGGCTCCACCGAGGTCGGCAAGCAGATCCAGCGCAGCGTGGCCGGTTCCGGCAAGAAGCTGACGCTGGAGCTCGGCGGCAAGGCCGCGAACATCGTCTTCGACGACGCGCCGCTGGACCAGGCCGTCGAGGGCATCGTGAACGGGATCTTCTTCAACCAGGGCCACGTCTGCTGCGCCGGCTCGCGGCTGCTGGTGCAGGAGTCGATCGCCGACGAACTGCTCGAGAAGCTGCGGATCCGGGTGCGGACGCTGCGCGTGGGCGATCCGCTGGACAAGAACACCGACGTCGGCGCGATCAACTCCGCCGAGCAGCTGAGCAAGATCACCGAACTGACCGCCAGCGGCGACGCCGAGGGCGCCCAGCGCTGGACCAGCCCGTGCCCGCTGCCGGAGAAGGGATTCTTCTTCTCCCCCACGGTTTTCTCCGACGTCCACCAGTCGATGCGGATCGCGCGCGAGGAGATCTTCGGGCCGGTACTCTCGGTGCTCACCTTCCGCACCCCGGCAGAGGCCATCGCCAAGGCCAACAACACGCCCTACGGCCTGTCCGCCGGGATCTGGACCGAGAAGGGCTCGCGGATCCTGTGGGCGGCGCAGCAGCTGCGGGCCGGCGTGGTGTGGGCGAACACTTTCAACCGGTTCGACCCGACCGCCCCGTTCGGCGGCTACCAGGAATCCGGCTTCGGCCGCGAAGGCGGCCGCGCCGGTTTGGAGGCGTACCTCGATGTCTGACAACCGCACACCGGAGCGGCTAGCCGTGGCCAAGACGTACAAGCTCTACATCGGTGGCTCGTTCCCGCGCTCGGAGTCGGGCCGGGTGTACCCGGTGCACGACCGGCAGGGCGCGTTCCTCGCCAACGCCGCGCACGCCTCCCGCAAGGACGTCCGCGACGCGGTCGCCGCGGCACGCAAGGCCTTCGGCGGCTGGTCCGGCGCGACGGCCTACAACCGCGGCCAGGTGCTGTTCCGCATCGCCGAGGTGATGGAGGGCCGGCGCGAGCAGTTCGCCGCCGAGATCGCCGCCGCGGAGGGCGTGTCCCACGAGCAAGCTTTGTCCACTGTAGATACCGCAGTGGACCGGATGGTCTGGTACGCGGGCTGGACGGACAAGATCTCAATGGTGCTCGGCGCCGCGAATCCCGTTGCGGGGCCGTACTTCTCGTTCAGCGTTCCGGAGCCCACCGGCGTGGTCGGCGTGCTCGCGCCGCAGGATTCCGCACTGCTCGGCCTGGTCAGCGTGGTGGCCCCGGTGATCGCGGCGGGCAACACCTGCGTCGTGGTCGCCAGCGCGGACCGGCCACTGCCCACTGTGACCTTCGCCGAGGTGCTGGCGACCTCCGACGTGCCCGGCGGCGTGGTCAACGTCCTGACCGGCCAGGCGGCCGAACTCGCGCCCTGGCTCGCCGCCCACGCCGACGTCAACGCCCTGGACCCGACAGGTGCCCCGGATGAGCTGCGCACCGAACTCGCACAGGCCGCAGCGGACACGGTCAAGCGGGTGCTGCCGGTGCGCGGCGAGCCGGACTGGACCCGCGAGCCCGACCTCCAGCGCCTCCGCGCCTTCACGGAGGTCAAGACCGTCTGGCACCCGGTCGGCACCTGACGATCGGCGGGCTCAGCCCGCCTTCGGGTAGACCACTCGCCCGCGCCGGATCGCGCGTGTCAGCATGCCGATCACGCCGAGCGCGAACACCGCGCCCACCGCGATCGCCGCCCAGCGCGGCATCTCGTACAGCGGCGTCACATCGTCGAAAACCGAGCCGATCACGATCTGCGACACGATGGCCAGCCCGAAGGCTCCCACCGCCACACCGGCGTAGATCTGGTTGCGTGCCTTCGCGGTGAAGGCCAGGAAGAACAGCATGGTTCCCGCCACGAACAGCACCAGCATCGTCAACAGCGCCACCGTGTCCTTGAGCGTGTACGGAATCGTCGCGGTGTCCGCGAACAGCCCGTCCAGCAGGTAGTCCGAACCGAACATGGCCAGCGCCGCCACCGCGGCCCCGCTGGCCACGACCTCCATCGTGGACCGCTTCCCGGTGGCGCGGTCGAGCTGCGCCGCGACCTGCGCCGCGTACTCGCGCGGTCGGCCGAAGGCCTCGACCGGGTCTTCTCCGGTCTCCGCCACGTGCGCCTCGACCTCGGCGAGCACCTCGCCGACGCGTCGGCCGGAGATCTCGTGCATCCGCAGCGCGATCGTCAGCTCGTCCCGGTACTTCTTGTCCAACGTCATCATTCCTGCACCCCTCGTTGCACCAGCTGGATCGAGTTCTTCGCGAACTCGATCCACTTCGGCCCCAGTTCCACCAGCGCCGCCCGCCCCTCGTCGGTCAGCGCGAAGTACTTGCGGCCCGGGCCGCCTTCGCCGGCCCGCCATTCGGCCCGCAGCAACCCGTCCGCGGCGAGCCGGTTGAGCAGCGGGTAGAGCGTGCCCGCCTTCATGTCGGGCAAGCCAGCCTCCGCCAGCCTCTGCAGCAGCGTGTAGCCGTAGCCCTCGCCTCCTTCGGCGAGCAACGCCAGCACGGCCAGATCCAGCACGCCGCGCAACCACTGCGTCTGCCTGGCCGAGATCGCTTTGTCAACCACAGGAAGAAGATAACACCAACTAGTGTGTATCGCCAACTAGTAGGCGACACGAAGCCGCCATCGCTTGTCGATCAACCGGAAACCTGGCCGCCGAAACCGCGCCGGAAGTGCCGAGTTCATCCCGCCACGAAGGCGAGTCGCGTCAGCGGATCTGCCAGTCGAGGCGGCCATCTTCGGTGACCGTCGGGTAGCTGTGCCCCGCCGGCACTCCCTCGGTCAGCGACCGGTGCACGTCCGCGAGCATCGATGAGACGCCCCGCCACTCCGGCCTGAGCACCTGGGCCGCCTCCTGCTCCCACTCCAGCACGCAGCCCGTCAGCGGTCCCGGCCGCAGATCCACCACGAGTTCGTCGGCGAAGCCATCGCCGGCGATCGGGATCCACGACGGGTGGAAGCTGGAGCCCGGGGAGCCCGCGTAGTAGTCGCAGGCGGGCCGGTCCCACTGCGCCGTCCAGTTCTTGCGGTGATCTCGCCAGGACTGGAGCGCCTGCTCCGCGCTGTAGGGCGTGTAGAAGGGCGGCAGGACGTCGGCCAGCACATCCGCATCGGTGCCGCCGCAGCACGTCCACAGCTCGCGCAGCTCGACGGGCAACTCGACCGCGAACTCCGCTTCCAGCTCGGCGAGGTCCGGCGGCACCGGGGAGCGTAGGGCGGCTGCGGTGACGGGTGCGTGCTCCGACAGCCAGAGCACGATCTTCGTCCACAGCTCCGTGACAACCATTCCGATCATGGTCGTCCGGAATTCGCCAAACCGGTACCGCCAACAGTGACCCCACCGCCAGCTGCGAATCATCACTGCGCCGAAAAGCGCAACATGGATTGGACCATTGCCGCACATCCGAATGGGGATCGTTACGAACTGTTCCGTCGACCGTTGCATTCGGCGGGCTCGATACGGTGAGAGCCAGACCGGGGAACACGCTGTGAACGCGGAGCCCGTAGGCTTCCGCGAGGTCTGGTTCGGTGACCGGAGGTAGAGAGATGGCGCAGGACATCGTCCCCATCGAGCTCGGGCTCCCGCAGGGCGACGTCGTCACCCTGTGGGCACCGCGCTGGCGGGAGGACGGCGAGGAATGGGAGGCATTCCTCGGGCACGAGGACGACCTCTATGCATTCCCCGACGCCGCGCACCTGGCGGCGTTCGTGCGCACCGCAGAGGAGCACGACCTCGACGACCACCCGGCGTGGCACGTGGTGCTCGAGCTCCCCGCCGAGGACCTGAGCCCGGACGAGGACCACCAGTACGACCTGGTCGGCGTCCCCGAGCTGGTCGCCGAGCCGCTGGACACCTGGACGATCGGTGAGCTGGCCGACATCGTCGAGATCGCCCGCTCGCTGGCCGACGTCTGCGAGCTGGACGCGGTGCACGACGTGCTGGACGCGGCCGACGGGTTCGCCATGCTCGACCAGGGCACCTTCGCGTTCTCCGGCAAGGACGGGCAGCGCCGCTGGGCCGACCTGTGCCAGGTCGTCGTCGAGCGCTGGGACGAGGTGCTGGACGCCATCGACGCCGTCGTCACCACCCCGGACGTACCGGCCGACGCGGTCGCCACCGCCGAGACCGAAATCGCCGAGGCGCAGGAGGCCGACGCCGACGAAGAGGCGGCCGGCACCACCGAAGCGCCCGAGGTGGACGACATCGAAGAGGTCGAGGTCGGCTTCTGGGGCGAGGTCGGCATCGACCCGATCCGGATCATCACCAGCACCGGCGAGCACTACTCGCTGCGCTGCTACCTCGACGACGACCCGATCTTCCTCGGCACCGGCGGCAAGATCGACGTGTTCCCCTCGCCGCGCGCGCTGGCCCGGTTCCTGGCCGACGAGAGCGCGATCGAGGACACCGACCTGGCCCGGGTCGCGACCTGGTCGCAGGTCATGGAGAAGGCCACCGCGGGCGAGCTGCAGGTCGAGGTCGACCCCGAGAACACCTACGTGCTGACCGGCCTGGACGCCGACCTCGGCGCCGGGCCGTCCGAAGTGGACCCGACGCAGCTGGACCTCGCCGAGGAACTGCTGATGGACGTGGCGGCGTGGGCCGGCGACGAGAGCGTCGAGCAGGCGCTGCAGCCGTCGGAGCGGCTCGGCTGGCTGGTTTCCTTCGTGCTCCGCCCGAGCCCGAACCGGCTGCCGCCGAGCGCGCCGTTCGACGCCGAGGTCGAGACCTGGCGGAAGCTGGTGGAATCCCTGGAAGAGCGGTTCCGCACGCACTGAACCGCGGATCGCGGAGTGGGTGCCGGTTTCGCGCGAAATCGGCACCCGGGCAACCGCGTCAGGCCACTTCGGCGAGGAGCTGCCCGGGGGCAGCGAGCCGACGGCGGGTCGGTTCGCCCGCGCACACCTGTGAGTAGGCCTCCCGCATGCCTTTTCGCGCGCGGTAGACGAGCGCGGCGGCGCTGTTGCGGCTGATGCCCAAACGCCGGCTCAACTCGGCCGTCGTCTGGTCCTCGACCTCCATGCACCACAGGACGTGCCGCCAGCGGCGCGGCAGCCGGGCGAACGCCTTCGCCACCAGCTCGCGCTCCAGCTTGAGCACCGCGGGATCGATGAACGGCACATGGTTCTCGGGCCGGTAGAAACCGTCGAGCTCGGCGGCGAGGTGCACCCGGCGATCCCGGTTGTTCAACGCCATCGCCAGATTTCGCACCGTGGTGAGCAGGTAGGCGCGGAACGCGGAGTCCGGGCCACCGCCGCGGCGCAGGACGTCCAGGATCTTCACGAACGCTTCCGCGACCAGGTCTTCCGCGTCGCTAGGAGTGCCGACGACCTGCTTGGCCATGGTGTGCGCCGCCGTGCGATGCCGCGAGTACAGTTCGCCGAACGCTTCGGTCGATCCAGTCCGAACCGCGTCTAGCAGCGTCCGATCGTCATCCGCGATCATCGTTCCTCTCACTGCTTTTGCACCGGTGAGGGGCGGGCTGCCAGGTGAAAGCGGCGGCCGCCCCCCACCGGGTACGCCCCCACTGCGAGAGATGGTCGTCGGGACGGGGACGACGAACAAGGTAAAGATTTTCAGATAGTGATTACCCCTCGAAGGGGCGACGGTAGCCCGCCGAAATATCACCCGGCAGTGGGAAATTCGTCGGCCACCGCGAGGGTCCGGGAGATCTTTCCGGCCGCGGTCCGCAACGGCGCCACATAGGACTTGGTGTCGGCGAGCTTGCGCGCCGGGAACGAGATCGCCAGCGTCACCGGGCCGCCGGCGCCGATCACCGGCGCGGCCAGGCACGCGGTGCCCAACGAGTACTCCTCGGAGTCGGAGACCACCGGCCGGACCGGGCCGTTGACCAGGTCGCGGATCCGGGTGATCGTGCGCGGGGTCAGGTCGGCGGGCGGGTACCGGAGGAAGTGATCGGTGCGTTCTTCCTGGCTCAGCCCGGAAAGCAGGCACTTGCCGATCGCCGTGGCGTGCGCGGCCTCGCGGAAGTCGGCCCAGGTGTCCACCCGGGGCGTGCGCGGGCTGTCGACGATCTCGGCGACCTCCACCTCGCCCTCGTGGTAGCGGGCGAGGTAGATGGCCGCGTTCAGGTCCTCGCGCAGGCTCACCATGACGGTGCGGACCTGGCTGCGCAGCCCCTGGCTCCGGCCGGCGACGTGCAGCCCGCTCACCTGCTCCCCGATGATGAAGGCGCCGTCGTCGAGCTTCTCCAGGTAGCCCTCGTGCACCAGGGTGCGCAGCAGGTGGTAGGTGGTCGGCAACGCGATTCCGGTGCTTCTGGCAAGGGTTTTCGCGGTTGCACCGCCCGCGTGCTCGCCCACCGCCTCCATCAATCGAAGCGCGCGCTGCACCGATGCGATCAACGTGGGTTCGCCGCCCCGTGCCACCTGTCCCTCCTGAGCTCCGCAGCGCCGTGGTGCTCGCGCTGATCGTGAAACGAATTCAGGCTTGGCAGTATCCACCGCCGCCGAGGCGCACGCACCTGTTTCGGCGGCGATCTCCGATCATTCCGACAGTGCCGCGTAGCCGGGCTTGATCACCTCGTTGATGATCGCCAACCGCTCGTCGAAGCCGATGAACGACGACTTCATCGCGTTCACCGTGAACCACTGCATCTCCGACCAGCCGTAGCCGAACGCCTCGTGCAGCGCGGCGAACTCGCCGGACATCGAACAGTGGCTCATCAGCCGGTTGTCGGTGTTCACGGTGACCCGGAAGCGCAGCTTCGCCAGCAGCCCGATCGGGTGCTCGGCGATCGACTTCGCGGCCCCGGTCTGCAGGTTCGACGACGGGCACATCTCCAGCGGGATCCGCCGATCCCGGACGTAGGAGGCTAGCCTGCCCAGGTGCACCGTGCCGTCCTCGGCGACCTTGATGTCGTCGACGATCCGCACGCCGTGCCCGAGGCGTTCCGCGCCGCAGTGCTGGATCGCCTCCCAGATAGAAGGCAGCCCGAACGCCTCACCGGCGTGAATGGTGAAATGCGCGTTCTGCTGGCGGAGGTATTCGAAGACGTCCAGGTTCCGCGTGGGCGGGAATCCCGCTTCCGGACCCGCGATGTCGAAGCCGACCACCTCGGCGTCGCGGTACCGGACGGCGAGGTTCGCGATTTCCGCCGACCTCGCGTGCTGCCGCATCGCGCACAGCAAGGTACCGATTCGGATACGTTTTCCGGCGGCGGCGGCGCGGCGCTCTCCATCCCGGAATCCGTCCTGCACCGCCTGCACGATCTGGTCGAGCGTCAGCCCCCGTTCCTGGAAGAGTTCCGGGGCGTAGCGGATCTCCGCGTACACCACTCCGTCGGCGGCCAGATCCTCGACGCACTCGGCCGCGACCCGGGCCAGCGCCTCCTCCGTCTGCATCACCGCGACGGTGTGCGAGAAGGTCTCCAGGTAGCGTTCCAGCGATCCCGAGTCCGCCGCCGCGGCGAACCATTCGCCCAGCTCATCGGCGTCCTCGTGAGGCAGGTCGGAGTACCCGACCGCCCGCGCTAGATCGATCACGGTCTGCGGTCGCAGGCCACCGTCGAGGTGGTCGTGCAACAACACCTTCGGAGCCAGCCGGATGGTGTCCAGGTTCACCGGAGTCGACATGCGCCCACGTTACAGCGCGCAGGTGACGACCTCACGCACAGCTACGAACAGCAAACCTGAAGAAAACCCGAGATACGCCCAGGTTTCAGGTCTCGTTCAACCGGACGGCCGTCACGCAAAACTCACCCAGATGGAGGCAATCGCAACTCTTAGAGCATTCAGCAGCGATCTCCTTGGTCTTTTCGGCCTAATAATGCAAGACCGAACGGAGTCATAAATGGCTTCGCAATCACGCAATGTATCGGGGGGTGGCTGGGAACGCGAGAACCGACTAGCTAGGCTCCTGGAGTCCTCACCCCCCTCGACGAAGGACGCCCCTAGCCGTGACCGAGAACATGTCGTTCGACCGCATGCGCAACATGCTCACGCGTGCGGCTGAGATCCGCGAGAGCGAACAGCAGCAGATCTTCGACGCCCTGGACGAGATCCACGCCCGGTTGTCGCCGCTGGAGTCCCTGGGCTCCGTGCGGAAACGCTTGTCCGAGCTGCCGGATCGCACCGAAGTCAGCGTGCTCGCCGAACGACTCGACGAGGCACTGGCCAAGCTGGAAGCGCACGACGGCGCGCTGGTCGACCTCAAGAGCTCCGTCGACGGCCTGGTCGACAAGCTCGCCAAGCCGTTCGCACAGCTGGACGGGCGCCTGGACGGGGTCGCGGGCCGGATGGACGGCGTCTCCGGTCGGATGGACGGCCTGGAGGACAAGCTCGGCCACATCCACAAGCGCCTCGACGAGCTCGGCCTGCATCTCGACAAGCAGGACGGCCGGCTGGAAACGCTGCCGACCGCGGTGCACGGGCCGGTGCGCGAGCGCATCGACTCGCTGGAGACCAGCCTGCGCGGCCGATTCGCCGAGATCGACGAGGGCGTGCACGAGCACCTCGACGGCACCCGCGAGGCACTGCAGCGCGCTGTCACCGACTCCACCGCCAACGCGCAGAACACCCTCGCCGACGCGGTTTCCGGCACCCGCGAGCAGCTGGACGCCAAGCTCGACCAGCTCGCCGCGCGTCCCGCCGTGGACCCGACCGACCGGCTGGACAAGCTGGCCGAGCGGCTCGAGCAGCTCACCAACCGGCTGGACCAGGTCTCCGGGCGCCTCGGGCAGGTCGAGGACAACGTCAACACCCGGATCGACACCGTCGAGCAGGGCTTCACCAGCCGCCTGGACACCGTCGAGGAAGGCGTCAAGAGCGGGCTCGGCGAGCTCGGCGGCACGCTGTCGAAGAACCTGTCGCAGCTGTCCGGCACGCTGTCCTCGCGTCCCGACAGCGACGCGCTGGGCGCACTGGTCCGCGAGGCCAACGAGGAGAGCGAGCGGCGGCACGCCGGTCAGCTCGACGAGGCGATGGCGACCTTCGCTGAGCTGATCCTCGGCGGCAGCGCGCCCTCCGCCCCGCCGCCGCCCACCACGCTGCCCCGGCAGCAGCGCCGTGGCCGGTCCAAGAGCGCGAAGCGCGACCCCGACAAGGCCCTGACCGCAGACGGCGACGAGGACTTCACCGCCGAAAGCGCCTAGTCCGAGCCGCGCGCCGACCGGCCCCCAGATCAGGGCGGTCCGGTCGGTGCGCGGTCCGCGACCACCCGATCCAGGATCAGCGGCGTCGACACCTCGTCGGCGCCGCTGATCTCGTATGCGCCCACCAACGCGTCTCGGGCGCCGGCAACGGTTTCCGGCCGGTCGGTGTGCAGCTCCAGCAGCGGTTGGCCCGCCGTCACGCGATCGCCCGGCTTCGCCAGGCACAGCACTCCTGCGGCGTGCTGGACGTCGTCCTCCTTGCGGGCCCGGCCCGCTCCGAGCCGCCAGGCCGCGATCCCGACCGCGTACGCGTCGAGTCTCGACAGCGTCCCGGTTTCCGGCGCGGTGAGGACCTCGACGTGCTCGGCTCGCGGCAGCGCGGCCTCCGGGTCGCCGTCCTGGGCCCTGATCATCCGGCACCACGAGTCGTACGCCCGCCCGTCGGCCAGCGCCTCGGCAGGGTCCACATCGGACAGACCGGCGTGGTCGAGCATCTCGCGGGCCAGCGCCAGCGTCAGTTCCACGACGTCCGGCGGCCCGCCGCCCCGCAGCACCTCCACCGCCTCCGCCACTTCCAGCGCGTTGCCGACCGCCCGGCCCAGCGGGACCGACATCCCGGTGATCAACGCGCTGGTGCGCAGCCCGTTGGCCGTGCCGATCTCCACCAGCGCGGTGGCCAGTTCCCGCGCCTGGTCCAGGTCCTTCATGAACGCACCCGAACCGCACTTGACGTCCAGCACCAGCGACTGCACGCCCTCAGCGATCTTCTTGCTCATGATCGAGCTGGCGATCAGCGGAACGGACTCGACCGTGCCCGTCACGTCGCGCAGCGCGTAGAGCTTGCGATCGGCCGGGGCCAGCCCCTCCGTCGCCGCGCACACCACCGCGCCGACGTCGTCGAGCCGGTCGCGGATCTCGTCGGGCGACAACCGCGCGCGCCAGCCCGGTATCGACTCCAGCTTGTCCAGCGTGCCACCGGTATGGCCGAGCCCGCGGCCGGACAGCTGCGGCACCGCCGCGCCGCAGGCGGCGACCAGCGGCGTCAGCGGCAGCGTGATCTTGTCGCCGACGCCGCCGGTGGAATGCTTGTCCACAGTGGGCCTTCGAACCCCGTCCAGCACCAACGTCTCGCCGGAGGCGACCATCGCCGCCGTCCAGCGCGCCGTCTCCGCCGGCGTCATGCCGCGCAGCAGCACCGCCATCGCCAGCGCGGCCATCTGCTCGTCGGCGACCTGGCCCCGGGTGTACGCGTCGATCACCCAGTCGATCTGCTCATCGCTGAGCCGCTGCCCGTCGCGCTTCGCGCGGATCACGTCAATCGCGGAATGCATCGTCATCGCCTCCATGGCTCGCAACAACTTCCCGCCAATAAAGAGGAACGAACCCCGCCAACAGATACACCCCGAACGGATGATCTCGGCGAAATCCCAGGTGGAGCGATCAGAATTCGAAGGCGTCGGGGAGCACTTCGCGCATCGGCAACACTCCTCGAGGAGTGTCGACCAGGCAGTCCGGGCCGCCGAGTTCGAAGAGGAGCTGGCGGCAGCGACCGCACGGCATCAGCAGGTCGCCCGTTCCGCTCCGGCAGGCCACCGCGACGAACCGGCCTCCGCCGGTCAGCCGCAGTTGGCCCGCCATGGTGCACTCCGCGCACAGCGTGAGCCCGAAGGAACCGTTCTCCACGTTGCAGCCGACGACCATCCGGCCGTCGTCGCACAGCGCCGCCGCTCCCACCTGCAACTTCGAGTACGGGCAGTACGCCAGCGCCGCGGCCTCCACCGCCGCGGCGCGCAGCGCCTCCCAGTCCACAGCGGTCGTCACTAGTCCTCGCCTCTGCGGTATTGCAGGCCGTTCGCTTCGGGTGGTCGTAGTCGTTGCGACGCCGCCGCGAGGATCACCAGCGTGACGAGGTGCGGCGTGTAGGCCGTCAGTTCGTCCGGGAGTTCGTCGGTGAACCAGTACACCGAGTACATGACCGCGGCGAACACCAGGGCCACCCCGGCGCCGAACCACATCCGCCGCCACAGCTGCACGGCCACGACCACGACCAGCACCAGCGTCGCCGCGTAGAACAGCGCGTGCACGCTGGTCCCGCCGCTGCGCAGCTGGAGGCCGTCGGAGTAGCCGAACAGCGCCGCGCCACCGAGCAGCCCGCCGGGCCGCCAGTTGCCGAAGATCATCGCCGCCAGGCCGATGTAGCCCCGGTTGTTGGTCTGGCCCTCCAGGTAGCCGGCCTGCCCCGGGTTGAGGATCAGCGCCGCGCCTCCGAGCCCGGCCAGCGCGCCGGAGATGATCACCGCGATGTACTTGTAGCGGTAGACGTTCACGCCGAGCGATTCCGCCGCGACCGGGTTCTCGCCGCAGGACCGCAGCCGCAGCCCGAACGGCGAGCGCCACAGCACCAGGTAGCTCACCGGCACCAGCAGGTACGCCAGCATCGTCAGCGGCGACACCTCGGTGACCAGGCCGCCGAGGATGCCCGCGAGGTCGGAGATCCCGACCCGCTGCAGGTCCTCCGCCTGCTGCAGCCAGGTGCCCAGCGGCTGCGCCGAGTAGGTGTCGAACTTCGGCACCGGCGGCGATTCCCGCGGGTTCCGCGACAGCGGCTCGAACAGCAGCGTCGACAGGTACTTCGCGGCGCCCGCGCCGAGCAGGTTGATCGCCACGCCGGACACGATGTGGTTGACGCCGAAGGTCACCGTCGCCACCGCGTGCACCAGGCCGCCGAGGGCGCCGAACACCGCCGCGGCGACCAGCCCGGCCAGCGGCCCCCACTGGTAGCCCGCCCAAGCACCGCCCCAGGTGCCCATGATCATCATGCCTTCGAGGCCGATGTTGATGACCCCGGCGCGCTCCGCCCACAGCCCGCCGAGCGCGGCGAGCAGGATCGGGATGCCCAGCCGCACCGCCGCCTGCACGGTGCCGGACGAGGTCAGCTGCGGCACGCCGGTCTGGTACGAGGTGATCGACACCGCAACGAAGCCGACCGCCACCCACAGCAGGACGCGGGCCCAGCCGGGCATCGGGCGCCGGCCGTTGCCGTTCGTTTTCCGGTCCGCCGGCGCCGATTCGGTCGCGACCGCGGTCATGCCCGCTCACCTCCGGTTCCGGCGGCGACCGGGGTGGCCGCGGTGCCCAGCGCGCGCCCGACCCGCCGCTGCTCGGCGGCGAGTTCGCGGCGGCGCACCAACTCGTATGCGACGACGACCGAAAGCACGATGGCGCCCTGCAGGATCGTCACGATCTCCTTGGGCACCCCGATGTTGTCCAGCGTCAACGAACTCTTGTCCAGGAAGGACCACAGCAGCGCGCCGAAGGCGATGCCGATCGGGTGGTTGCGGCCGAGCAGGGCGATGGCCAGCCCCGCGAAGCCGTAGCCGGTCGGGAAGTTGATCGAGAAGGTGTGGTCCCGGCCGAGGATCTCCGGCAGGCCCGCCAGGCCCGCGATGGCGCCGGAGAGCAGCATCGCGGTCATGATCATGCGCTTGGAGTTGACCCCGCCGGCCGCCGCCGCGGTCGGCGACAGGCCGGAGGCGCGCAGCTCGAAGCCGTAGCGGGTCCGGTCGATCATCACCGAGTAGCCGACGCCGACCACGACCGCCAGCAGCACGAGGCCGAACACGGTGCCCGCGCCGCCCAGCGGGATGCCGGGCATCTGGGCGCTCTCCGGGAGGAGCGCCGTGCCCATCGTGTTGCCGCGCAGCACGCCGAAGGTCGACACGAGGTAGGAGACGAGCCCGATCGCCAGCGTGTTGAGCATGATCGTGGAGATCACCTCGGACACCCCGCGGTAGACCTTGAGCAGCGCCGCGATGCCGCACCACGCGGCACCGGTGGCCGCGCCGACCACCACGATCACCACGGCGTGCAGCCCGAACGGCAGGCTGATCGCGCCGCCGACGATGGCCGCCACGCACGCGGCCAGCTTGTACTGGCCCTCGATGCCGATGTTCAGCAGGTTCATCTGGAACCCGATCGCGGCCGCCACCGCCACCAGGTAGTACGCGCCCGCCGTGTTGATGATGTCCACGCTGGTCGTGCCGCGACCGACCTGCGCGATCATCTCCGCGAGGGTCGCGATCGGGTTCGCGCCGGAGACCAGCAGCACCACGCTGCACAGCACTGCGGCGAAGACGATCGCCAACGCAGGCGGCAGCAGCCGCGCCCGCCAGGTGTTCATGCCGCCTCCCCTGCACCGGTCATCGCCGCGCCGAGCTCCTCGGGCGTCACGGCGCGCGGATCGGCCGTCGCCACGAACCGCCCGCGGAACATCACCCGGATGGTGTCGGACAGGCCGATCAGCTCGTCGAGATCGGCCGAGATCAGCAGGACCGCCAGGCCCGCCGCGCGGGCGGCGCGCAGGTGGCCCCAGATGCCCGCCTGCGCCCCGACGTCCACACCGCGCGTCGGGTGGGCCGCGATGAGCAGCGCCGGATCGCCGGACAGCTCCCGGCCGACCACGAGCTTCTGCTGGTTGCCGCCGGAGAGCGCGGCCGCGTCCACGTCGATGCCCGGGGTCCGGACGTCGAACTCGTCGATGATCCGCTGGGTATCGGCCTTCGCGCCCGCCCGGTCCAGCCACCTGCCGCGGGCCGTCGGCCTCCGGGTCTGGTAGCCGAGGATCCGGTTGATCCACAGCGATTCCTGCAGCAGCAGGCCCTGCCGGTGCCGATCCTCCGGCACGTAGCCGATGCCCGCCTCGCGGCGCGCCAGCGTGGACAGTTCGGTCAGGTCGCGCTCGCCCAGGCTGATGCGCCCGGCGGCGACCGAGCGCATGCCCATGATCGCCTCGACGAGCTCGGTCTGGCCGTTGCCCTCCACGCCGGCGATGCCGACGACCTCGCCGGCCCGCACCGTCAGGTCGATGTCCTCGAGCACCGCCCGGTCCTGGTCCGATGCGGACAGGCCGGCGACGACCAGCACCTCGCGATCGGTCACAGTGGATTCGCCGTGCTCGGGCACCGGCAGCTCGCTGCCGACCATCATCTCGGCGAGGCTGCGGCTGCTCACCTCCACGGCCGGCACGGTGCCGACCGTGGTGCCGCGCCGCAGGACCGTGATCGTGTCGGCGATCGCCCGCACCTCGTCGAGCTTGTGCGAGATGAACAGGAACGTGAAGCCCTGTTCGCGCATGTTGCGCAGGGTGCCGAACAGCTCGTCGACCTCCTGCGGGACCAGCACCGCGGTGGGCTCGTCGAGGATGATGATCCGCGCGCCCCGGTACAGGACCTTGAGGATCTCCACGCGCTGCCGGTCGGCCACGCCGAGCCGTTCGACCAGCTCGTCCGGGCGCAGCTCGAAGCCGGCCTGCTCGGCGAGCTCCAGCACCCGCCGCCGCGCCTTCGCGCCGATGCCGTGCTCGCCTTCCGCGCCCAGCACGACGTTCTCCAGCACGGTGAGGTTGTCGGCGAGCATGAAGTGCTGGTGCACCATGCCGATGCCGGCCCGGATCGCGTCGGCGGGCGTGCGGAACCGGACTTCCTCGCCGTGCACGCGGATGGTGCCGGCGTCCGGCGCCTGCATTCCATAGAGGATCTTCATCAAGGTGGACTTGCCGGCACCGTTCTCGCCGCACAGCGCGTGCACCTCGCCGACGCGCACCACGAGGTTCACATCGGAATTGGCGACCACGCCGGGAAAGGTCTTGGTGATGCCGGTCAGCTCGACGGCCGGTTCCCCGGCGGTGCCGGGTGGGCCGCCGGATTCCGGCGCAATGGAGGTGTTCATGAGGCTCCGTGGGACGTCGACACCGGCAGCGAAGCAGAAGGACGCTCAACAATGGACGGTTTCGGGGAGAACGTGACGATCTTGGCGCGAACCCGCCAACCGATCGCTTGACGAGCGAGGGGCACCCCCGACCCGTTGACCGCGTCAGGAGTGCCCCTCATCTCGGATGTCACGGCTTGTCGGAAACCTTGATCTCGCCGCGGGCGATGGCCGCCTTGTAAGCGTCCACCGTGGGCACCAGGTCGTTGACCTTGTCACCGGAGGTGGAGTAGCCCACGCCGTCGATGGCCAGGTCGAACTTCTTCGGGATCGAGCCCAGGTCGTTGCGCGCGACCGCCGCGATGTAGTCGTACACCGCGAAGTCGACCCGCTTGAGCATCGAGCTGATGATCACGTCCTTGTACTCCGCGACCGTCGGCTGGTTGTACTGGTCTGAGTCCACGCCGATGGCCTGCGCGTTCGAGGACTTGACCGACGAGAACACGCCCTTCCCGGAGGCGCCCGCCGCGTGGTAGATCACGTCGGCCCCGGACTCCAGCTGGCTGGTCGCGATCTCGGAACCCTTGTTGGGGTCCTGGAAACCGCTGAAGTCACCGGCCGGCGTCAGGTACTTGCGCTCGATCTTGATGTCCGGCGCGGCCGTCGTGGCGCCCGCCACGTACCCGGCCTCGAACTTCTCGATCAGCGGCGTCTTCACGCCGCCGACGAAGCCGATGTGGCAGTTCTTCGACCGGTGCGCGGCGATCACGCCGACCAGGAACGAGCCCTGCTCCTCGGCGAACACCAGCGACGTGACGTTCGGGATCCCCTGCACGTCCTCGTCGATGATCGCGAACTTGGTGTCCGGGAACTCCGGAGCGACCATCTTGACCGAGTCCGCGTAGGAGTAGCCGACCGCGATGACCGGGTTGTAGCCCTCGCGCGCCAGCTGCCGCAGCCGGGTCTGCTTGGCGTCTTCCGGCTCGCCCGCCCCGGCGTCGAGCTCCTTGATGTCGGTGAAGCCCATCTGCGCCTTGGCCCGGTCCAGTCCCGCGACCGAGGCGTCGTTGAACGAGGCATCCCCGCGTCCACCGATGTCGAAGGCCAACCCCACCCGCATCCCGGCGGCCTGCGGGGCGGGCTGCTGCTCGTTGGCCGAAGTGGTCGGTGCGGCCCCGGCCGGCGGCGCGCTCAGCTGGCACCCCTGGCCCTGGGCGTTGTCGGTTCCCCCACCCCCGCTGTCCTTGGCACAACCCGCCAGCGCCAAGGCGCCCGTGAGCAGCACCGCGACCACTGTGGCGCCGTTCCGGCGCGATCCTCCGGCACCCGAGCGCCTTCCCCATATCGGCGTTCGCCGCATGCCGTTCCCCTTTCCCGTCGGTCCCACCGCGCCCCCACACCACGGCTCCGGTTTGGCCGGAGGCCCGCGGCGCCGAGTGAACTCCACACGAAGGGGTTGTCCTCCTGGTGAATTGTTCTTCCGGGGCGCGGCGCACGCCATTCGGTGACGTGGCTCTCGAAATTAAGTCTTGACGCTGCCGCTTGGGCATTGCTCGCGTGTCACGAAATGGTTTCTACATCGATCAACCAGGACAGGGCGCTTGTCTGGTCGATCACAGACGGCGCAGGCGAGTAGGCCAGGGCGTTTCGTCGGGTCTAGCATCCGATGCGTCAAGGCCCCAGTTCGTGGCCGGTGACGGGCGTGCACCCAATGCCAATTGGGACCAACTGCAACTCGGGGCCGGCCGCCCCTGTTCCCGAACGGGGCCGTCAGTCCACCAGCGAGGTTGGAGGCCTTCCACCATGGCCAGCACCACCGCCTCCGCGGCCGAGGCCCCGCAGCGCGCCACCGCACCGCGCGCCAAGGGGCGCCTCTACCGCGGCGATCTGGGCATGTGGTCGTGGGTCGCCCACCGAATCACGGGCGTACTCACCTTCTTCTTCTTGTTCGTACACGTCCTGGACACCGCCCTGGTCCGGGTTTCGCCGAACGCGTACGACACGGTCATCGAAACCTACAAGCACCCCGTGATGATCCTGTTCGAGCTGGGTCTGCTGGCGGCCGTGCTGTTCCACGCGTTCAACGGCATCCGGGTCATGCTGGTCGACTTCTGGGCCAAGGGCACGAAGTACCAGAAGCCGATGCTTTGGACGGTCGTGGTGCTCTGGCTGGTGTTGATCATCCCGGCCGCGATCAGCCTGATCGGCCGCGCAGTCACGGAAGTTTTCGGGGGTTGAGCAAATGACCGTCACCGACGCACCACTTTCCGTGGAGAAGCCGCGCACCCCGTCCCGCCCCGCCGCGCGCCGCAACAACTTCGAGCTCTACAGCTGGTTGTTCATGCGGCTGTCCGGCGTGGTCCTGCTGTTCCTGGTGCTGGGCCACCTGCTGATCATGCTGTTCCTGGACGGCGGCGTTCACAAGATCAACTTCGCGTTCGTCGCGGGCCGCTGGGCGTCCCCGTTCTGGCAGTTCTGGGACCTCACCATGCTGTGGCTGGCCGGCCTGCACGGCGGCAACGGGCTGCGCACCGTGATCAACGACTACTCCCGAAAAGACGGCACACGCTTCTGGCTGAAGATGCTGCTGTACGTCTCGGTCTTGCTGACCGTGGGTCTGGGCACCTTCGTTCTCTTCACCTTCGACCCGAACATCGGCTAGCGCCGCAGACGACCACAGCGTGGCGAGATCGACGCCCCACCCGCGGGTCCCGCCACAGCCCGAGGAGGCGACCATGCAATTCCACAAGTACGACGTGGTCATCGTCGGCGCGGGCGGCGCCGGGATGCGCGCCGCGATCGAATCCGGGCAGCGCGCCCGCACCGCCGTGCTGACCAAGCTCTACCCCACCCGTTCGCACACCGGCGCCGCCCAGGGCGGCATGTGCGCGGCGTTGGCCAACGTCGAAGAGGACAACTGGGAGTGGCACACCTTCGACACCATCAAGGGCGGTGACTACCTGGTCGACCAGGACGCCGCCGAGATCATGGCGAAGGAAGCCATCGACGCGGTCCTCGACCTGGAGAAGATGGGGCTGCCGTTCAACCGGACCCCGGAAGGCAAGATCGACCAGCGCCGGTTCGGCGGCCACACCCGCGACCACGGCAAGGCCCCGGTCCGCCGCGCCTGCTACGCCGCGGACCGCACCGGCCACATGATCCTGCAGACGCTGTACCAGAACTGCGTCAAGCACGGCGTGGAGTTCTACAACGAGTTCTACGTCCTGGACATCATGCTCAGCGACGGCCCGGACGGCCAGCAGGTCTGCTCCGGCGCGATCGCCTACGAGCTGGCCACCGGCGAGATCCACGTCTTCCAGGCCAAGTCCGTCATCTTCGCCACCGGCGGCTTCGGCAAGGTCTTCAAGACCACGTCGAACGCGCACACCCTCACCGGCGACGGCATGGGCATCATCTACCGCAAGGGCCTGCCGCTGGAGGACATGGAGTTCTACCAGTTCCACCCGACCGGCCTGGCCGGCCTGGGCATCCTGATCACCGAGGGCGTCCGCGGTGAAGGCGGCATCCTGCGCAACGCCGACGGCGAGCGGTTCATGGAGCGCTACGCCCCGACGATCAAGGACCTGGCGCCGCGCGACATCGTCGCCCGGTCGATGGCCCTGGAGGTGCTGGAAGGCCGCGGCGCGGGCCCGAACAAGGACTACGTGCTGCTCGACGTGACGCACCTCGGCGAGGAGCTGCTCGAGGCGAAGCTGCCGGACATCATGGAGTTCTCCCGCACCTACCTCGGTGTGGAGCCCACCAAGGAGCCGGTGCCGGTCTACCCGACCGCGCACTACGCGATGGGCGGCATCCCGACCAACATCGTCGGCGAGGTGCTGCGGGACAACGACACCGTCATCCCGGGCCTGTACGCCGCCGGCGAGTGCGCCTGCGTCTCGGTGCACGGCTCGAACCGGCTGGGCACCAACTCGCTGCTGGACATCAACGTGTTCGGCCGCCGGTCGGGCATCGCCGCGGCCGAGTACGCGCTCGGCCACGACCACGTCGAGATCCCGGAGGAGCCGACCAAGCTCGTGGAGGGCATGGTCGACCACCTGCGCACCGCGCACGGCGGCGAGCGGGTCGCCACGATCCGCACCGAGCTGCAGCAGACGATGGACGCCAACGCCTCGGTGTACCGCACCGAGGAGACGCTCAAGACGGCGCTGTCCGACGTGCAGGCGCTCAAGGAGCGCTACGGCCGGATCTCCGTGCACGACAAGGGCAAGCGGTACAACTCCGACCTGCTGGAGGCCATCGAGCTGGGCTTCCTGCTCGACCTGGCCGAGGCGCTGGTCAACGCCGCGCTGGCCCGCAAGGAGTCCCGCGGCGGCCACGCCCGCGAGGACTACACCGCCCGGGACGACGTCAACTTCATGCGGCACAGCATGCAGTACAAGGTGTTGCCCGAGCAGGAGGACCCGAACGCGCCGCTCGGGTTGACCGGTTTCCAGGCCGACATCCGCCTGGACTACAAGCCCGTCGTCGTCACCCGGTACCAGCCGATGGAGCGTAAGTACTGATGACCGCCGCTACCACGAAAAACGACACGACCGACCTTCCGGACGACGCCCCGCCGATCCCCGACGGCGCCACGATGGTGACCGTCAAGATCCTCCGGTACAACCCGGAGGTCGACGAGGACCTGCACTGGGAGTCGTACCGGATCCCGGCGCTGCCGTCGGACCGCGTGCTGAACCTGCTGCACTACATCAAGTGGTACGTCGACGGCACGCTGACCTTCCGCCGGTCCTGCGCGCACGGCGTGTGCGGGTCCGACGCGATGCGGATCAACGGGGTCAACCGGCTGGCCTGCAAGGTGCTGATGAAGGACCTGCTGGCCAAGGGCGGCGAGACCACGCTGACCATCGAGCCGATCAAGGGCCTGCCGGTCGAGAAGGACCTGCTGGTCGACATGGAGCCGTTCTTCGAGGCCTACCGGGCGGTCAAGCCGTACCTGATGACCACCGGCAACGAGCCGACCCGGGAGCGCATCCAGTCGGTCGCCGAGCGGGCGCGGTTCGACGACACCACCAAGTGCATCCTGTGCGCGGCGTGCACCACGTCGTGCCCGGTGTACTGGTCGGACGGCAACTACTTCGGCCCGGCGGCGATCGTCAACGCGCACCGGTTCATCTTCGACAGCCGCGACGAGGGCGCCGAGGAGCGACTGGACATCCTCAACGACGTCGACGGGGTGTGGCGCTGCCGCACGACCTTCAACTGCACGGACGCCTGCCCGCGAGGCATCCAGGTCACGAAGGCGATCCAAGAGGTCAAGCGAGCCCTGATGTTCCGCCGCCGCTGACCACGAGCAACACGACGGCGCCCGCCTCCCCGGAGGTGGGCGCCGTTTTCGTTCCGGAGACCGGGCCGGTCAGCGGCGGGTGGCGCGGAAGGCTCGCCAGCCGAGGATTCCGATGATCGTACCCAGGACCAGGGAGACGATCGCGATCACGAAGTGGACGATCAGGTAGGACGTCGGCGAGGCGCCTTCCCAGGATCGGTCGCTGTTCCAGATGTTGCGCATGAAGTTCGGCCACAGCAGGTACGACCAGACGCCGAAGGCCAGCAGGAACAGCGCAACGCGGCGGGAAATTGTCACGGTCCCAGTATCCGCTGTAACCTGCTTCACCCACCTGGCCGGGTGGCGGTCGACATCCCGTCGCGCACCGGGATTGGCTAGCCTGCTGCGTGTGCCTCTGAGTGCCCGCGGCCCGCTCCGCATGAAATCCGTGCTCCGCGCGGCCGTTTGCACCGTCGCCGCCGCGCTCGTGCTGACGACCGGTGGCACCGCCGCGGCCCAGCCGCCGGCCGCGTGCCCCAACGCCGCCCCGCCGCCCCCGGTCGACACCTCCGAGGTGCCCGCGCCCGGCATGCCGGTGCCCGAACCTGTGCCGGTGCCGGAGACGCCCGTCGGCGGAAACCGCCTGGCGGAGTGCGGCGTGATCATCGCGCCGGGACTGCCGGAGCCGCCCGCCGATGTCACCGCCGCCAGCTGGGTGCTGGCCGACCTGGACAGCGGTGCCGTGCTGGCGGCGAAGGACCCGCACGCCAGGCACCGCCCGGCGTCCACGATCAAGGTGCTCACCGCGCTCACCGCGATCCGCGAGCTGCGGCTGGACGACACGATCGTCGTCACCCAGGAGGACGCCGACCAGGAGGGCAGCCGGGTCGGGCTGAGCCCGGGCGTCACCTACACGGTGCAGCAGGTGCTGACCGGGCTGATCATGCGATCCGGCAACGACGCCGCGCACGCGCTCGCCATGAAGATGGGCGGCGTGGAGGTCACGCTCGACAAGGTCAACGCGCTGGGCCGCGAGCTCGGCGCGCTGGACACCCGGGTCGCGACGCCGTCCGGTTTGGACGGCCCGGGCATGAGCACCTCGGCCTACGACCTGGCCATCATCTTCCGCGTGGCGATGAGCGAACCGGCGTTCGCGTCGATCGCCGGGATCCACAACACGCAGCTGCCGGGCAAGCCGGGCGGCCCGCCGCTGGAGGTCTGGTCCGACAACCAGGTGCTGCTGAACTACCCGGGCGGCATCGGCGGCAAGACCGGGTTCACCGACGATGCGCGGCACACGTTCATCGGTGCCGCCGAGCGCGACGGCCGCCGGCTGGTGACGGTGCTGATGCGCGGCGAGAACCAGCCGATCCGGCAGTCCCAGCAGACCATGCACCTGCTGGACTACGGGTTCGGGCTCGACACCGGCGACCCGGTGGGCCAGCTGGTGACGGCGTCACCTGAACCGCCATATGTGGACGCCGCGGCCGAGGAGCAGGGGCATTCGCCGGAGAACGCCCAGCCGCAGCCGGCCTCGATGTTCGGCACGGTCGGCGGGCCGTTGACGCTGATCGTGATCCTGGCCGTCGCGGCGATCGGCGTCCTGGCGCTCCGGCAGCGCCGCGCGCGGCTTGCCGCCGCCGCACGCCGCAAGCACAACGGCAACGACCACCCCTGACGGAACCCTCTTCCGGCGCGCCGCCGGCTGTGCTCCAATTAGTTAACGGTCCCGGTTCGTTATTTAATTGGAGCGACCATGGAGACGACATCCGCACTGGTGGTGGGGGCCGGGCCGGCCGGCCTGGCGCTGGCCTGTGGACTTCGGCAGCACGGCGTCGCGGTACGCGTGATCGACCAAGCGGCCGGACCGGCGAGCACCTCGCGGGCTAACATCCTGCACGCCCGCGGAGTCGAGGTGCTGAACCGGCTGCGAGCCCTCGGAGACCTGCCGGACCGCGCGCTGCACGCCATCCGGATGACCTTCTACCTCGAGGAGAAGCCGCTGGCCGCGGTCAGTTTCGGCCGGATCGAGGGCAACCAGCTCTCCGCCCTGCTGGTGCCGCAGGCCGAGGTGGAGGCCGTCCTGCGGCAGCGGCTCACCGAGCTCGGCGGCACCGTCGAATGGGGCCGAGAGCTGACCGGCCTCGCTCAGCGCCCCGACGGCGTCACCGCAACACTGCGGGACGGCAGCCTGAGCGCCGACTACGTGGTGGGCTGCGATGGCGCGCACAGCGCGGTCCGGAAGCTCAGCGGCATCGGTTTTCCCGGCGTCCCGCTCGTCGACCAGTGGCTGCTCGCCGACGTGCGCGCCGACTGGGACCTCGACCGCACCGGTTCATCCGGCTGGTTCCACCGGGACGGCTTGTTCTTCGCGATGCCGATGCGCAGCGGAGCGGAGGGCACGTGGCGGCTGATGGCCGACGTCCGCCCAAGCGACGCCACGACGTCCGACGACGTCCTCGACCGGCTGCAGGAACTGCTGCCCGAGCGCACCGGCCGGACCGACGTGAAGATCCGCGACGTGGCGTGGACTTCGACCTTCCGCATCCACCGCCGCCTCGCCGACCGCTACCGCGACGGGCGCGTGCTGCTCGTCGGCGACGCCGCGCACATCCACAGCCCGTTCGGCGGCCAGGGCATGAACACCGGCATCGGCGACGCCGAGAACCTGGCCTGGAAGCTCGCGCTGGTCGCGGAGCGCCGCGCCTGCCCGGCGCTGCTGGACACCTACCAGGCCGAACGGCGTCCGCTGGCCGAAGACGTGCTGCGCAACACCACGGCGAACACCAAGCTCATGCTGGCCGACGGCGCGATCGCCCGGTTCGCCCGCGATCGGCTCATCGCCCCGTTGGCGAACCTCGCCGTGGTGCAACGGCGGGCGACCTGGCTCGCCTCGCAGCTCTGGGTCAGCTACCGCAAAGGCCCGCTCGGCTCGCGAAGAGGCCCCCGGCCAAGGCCCGGTGACCGCGTGCCCGACCTGGTGTGCCGGGGCGACCGCGGACCGACCCGGCTGCACTCCGAGCTCGGCGGAAAGTGGGCGCTGCTCGCTCCCGCGGGGACGAGTTCGGAAGCCCTTGCGCCGCTGGGAGAACATGTCGTTCACCTCGCACCGGAACGGCCGCAGCGGGACATCTGGTTGGTCCGGCCCGATGCGCATCTCGCGTGGCGCGGGACGGAATTGCGCTCCCTGGCGCAATGGCTCGACAACGCGCTCGGCAACGGAAGGACGACATGACCAACCGTCGCGGACGGCCGCGCAACCCCGCAGCGGACAAAGCGATCTTGCAGGCCGCGCTGGATCTGTTCATCGAGGGCGGCGTCGAAGGCACCAGCATCGAGCAGATCGCCAAGCGGGCCGGAGTCGGCAAGCTCACCGTGTACCGGCGCTGGGACTCCAAGGAAGCGGTGATCGCCGCCGCGATCGAGTCCGCCCGCGACGAGATCCCCGAGACGATGCCGGCGGACTTCGCCGACGTGCCGGTGGCCGCGCTGGTCAAGCAGGCGCTGCCCGGGCTCGCCGATGCGGTCGCCGACCCCCGGCTGCGCGCGATGGTCGCCCGCGTCTTCGGTTCCAGCGTCAGCCACCCGGCGCTGATGGCGACCTACTGGGAGAACTACGTCGTGCCGCGGCGACGCATCACCCGCGCGTTGTTGGAACGCGCGCAGGCCGATGGGGTGCTCGACGCCGATGCAGACCCGGATGTGCTGATCGACATGATGGTCGGCGCCGTGCTGTTCCGCCTCGTCCAACCGGAACCGCTGGATGCCGCCGGGGCCCGCGAGTACCTGGAGTCAGTCTACCGCCGGGTCGGGCTACTCGACGGTCCACAGTAGAGACTCGCCTGCCGTGTGCGCTTCGGGCCGCTGCAGCAGCCCGAAGTGCTCACGAAACCTGTTCCGCGAGCGAGGTCAGCCGAGAGCCCAGTTCGCGCACGGGATCGCGCAGTTCGTCCGGGCGGCGGATCGGCGTATGTGACACGCGTCTCCCTTGGCGTTGATCAGGGCGAGTTCTGTCCGGCATCGAGCCTAATCTCCAGCGCATCGAATCCCACTGGAGAAGGAGCGCCGAATGGCGACGATCGTGCTGGTTCCCGGCTTCTGGCTCGGCGCGTGGGCGTGGGAGGACGTGACGCGGGAGCTGCGGGCAGCGGGCCACGACGTCCACCCGGTGACGCTGCCCGGACTCGCCGACCGCGCCGCCGAAGCCGGTCCCGAGACCGGCGTCGAGACCCACGTCGCGGACCTGGTCCGGCTCATCGAAGACAACGACCTCCAGAACGTCGTGCTGGTCGGGCACAGCGGCGCGAACGTGCCCGTCACCGGCGCCGCCGACCGCGTCCCGGACCGGGTCGCGCGCATCGTCTACGTCGACGCCGGGCCGATGCCGAGCGGCGTGTCCGTGCTCGACTCCAACCCTCCAGAGGTCCAGGAGGAGTGGCGCAAGACGGTCGATGCCGAAGGCGACGGCTGGCGCCTCCCGCTCCCCGAGTTCGGCGCGGACGACCTCGCCGGGCTGTCCGACGAGCAGCTGGCCCGCATGCGCGCCATGAGCACGCCGCAGCCGTTCGCCACCGTGACGCAGTCCCTGCAGCGGCCGGACACCGTGCCGGACGTGCCGCTCTCGGTGATCGCGTCGACCTTCACCCCGGAGGAGGTCAAGGCCCTCATTGACAGCGGCATCCCGATGTTCGCGCTGATGGCCGGGGCCGATGTGCGCCACCTGCCGACCGGGCACTGGCCGATGTTCTCCCGCCCCGCCGACCTCGCGGCGATGCTGTCCGACATCGCCGGCTGACGTCTCCCCTGGTCAGGCCCCGTGCGTACTTTCGGTTGCTATAGAGCCTGTTTCCAAACTCGTCCTGCGTAGCGGTGCGGGTGGCGGCCCCCCTGCGGGAGTCACCGCGGTCTTCTCGCTGTGGGATCCCCGACATCATGAATGGCCAATTCACCACGTCGGGGCTGTCCTCGCTGGAAGAACCCCGGAGGGGTGGGCACCGTGAACCCGCGGCGGTGCCGGTTGCGAGGGTGGGCTAAGCGGCTGCGCCGCTTCAAAGACAAAACGCCCGCGCTACCACATCCGCACGTCACCACATCCAAAACAGCCTCTACAGCAGCAAAAAGTACGCACGGGCTTTCACCAGCAGGAACGTCAGCGCTTGCGGCGCCAGGCCCAGCCCACGACGGCGCCGAGGCCGACCAGGCTCGCCGTCGCTCGCACACCAACCCGGTCCCGCACCTTGACGACCGGGCGGATGATCGCCGGGCCCGGCGGCCGCGGCGGAGCGACCTCCATGTTCTCCCGGGCCGACGCCGTCCACGCCGTGACGAACAGGATGAACCGCGAGGTCAGGTTCGCGAACACCAGCAGACCGAGGACCGGGCCGAACGCCACGCCCGCAGGCGAGCTGGTGACGCTGTTCAGGTAGACCACGCCGACCTGCTTGAGGATCTCGAACCCGACGGCGGCGAACAGCGCACCCCACACCGCGCTGCGCAGCGTGACCGGCTTTCGCGGCAGCCGCGCCAGCACCCACAGGAACACCAGCCAGGTCGCCAGCAGCGACAGCAGGATCGACAGCACTCGCAGCACGAGCATCGCGACCGGGCTGTCCTCGATCCCGACCAGCTCGAACAGCCACCGCCCGACTCCGCCGCCGATGGCGCTGATGCCCAGCGAGAAGGCCATCGCCGCGCCGAGCCCGATCAGCGATCCCAGGTCCGCGGCCATCCGCCGGACCATCGACTGCTTGCTGGCCTCCTGCGTCCACTGCGCGGTCAGCGCCTCCCGCAGGTTCGTCATCCAGCCGAGCCCCGAGTACAGCGCGGCGAGCAGGCCGATCACGCCGACCGTCCCGGCCTGGCTGATCGCCTGCTCGACGACGCGGTTGAGCATGTCGCTCATCGCCGGGCTGGGCACCGCCGAGGTGATCGACGTCTGCAGCCTGCCCAGCAGCTCCGGGTTCCCGCTCAGCACGAAACCGGCCACGGCGAAGGCGATCATCAGCAGCGGCACCAGCGCGAGCACGCTGAAGTAGGTGATCGCGGCGGCGTAGTAGTCGCCGTACTGGCTCTGGTAGCGCTCGAACGCGCGGATGAGCCGGTCCAGCCACTCGTGGCGGCGGCGCAGCAGAGCCAGTCGTCCCGGCTTCGCGTCCTGCTCCTGACCGGCCACGGTGCGCCTCCCGCCGCAACGGCATCCCCCGAACGGTGGCAGGCTACCCGCGGATGATCAGTTCAGCCCATCGGCGGAAGGAAACCCACCCGATCGAAGACCGTCCGCAGCGTCTCCGCGGACACCGCCCGCGCCCGCTCGGCGCCCCGGTGCAGGACCTTGTCCAGCTCGGTCGGGTCGTCGAGGTATTCGCGAACCTTCTCCTGGAACGGGGTGACGAACTCGACCACGACCTCGCCGAGCTCCTTCTTCAGGTCGCCGTAGCCCTTGCCCTCGTAGGCGGTCTCCAGGTCGGCGATGCTGCGGCCGGTCAGCGCCGAGTAGATCACCAGCAGGTTGCTGATGCCCGGCTTGTTCTCGACGTCGTAGCGGATCTCCCGCTCCAGGTCGGTGACCGCGGAGCGGATCTTCTTCGCCGAGCGCTTCGGCGACTCCAGCAGTTCGACGACCCCGGCGGGCACCGACTTGCTCATCTTCGAGGTCGGGTCCTGCAGGTCGTAGATCTTGGCGGTGGCCTTGGGGATGTGCGCGGCCGGCACCGTGAAGGTGTGGCCGTAGCGGGAGTTGAACCGCTGCGCCAGGTTGCGGGTGAGCTCCAGGTGCTGGCGCTGGTCCTCGCCGACCGGGACCGCGTCGGCCTGGTAGAGCAGGATGTCCGCGGCCTGCAGCACCGGATAGGTGAACAGCCCGACGCTGACGTGGTCGGCTTCCTGGCGGGCGGACTTGTCCTTGAACTGCGTCATCCGGCCGGCCTCGCCGAACCCGGTCAGGCACTCCAGGACCCAGCTGAGCTGGGCGTGCTCCGGGACGTGGCTCTGCACGAACAGCGTCGACCGCTCGGGGTCGATGCCGATGGCGAGCAGTTGCGCGGCGGAGAGCCGGGTGCGCTGGCGCAGCAGCTCCGGGTCCTGCGCGACGGTGATGGCGTGCAGGTCGACGACGCAGTAGAAGGCGTCGTGGTCGTCCTGCATGGTGACCCATTCCCGCAGGGCACCCAGGTAGTTGCCGAGGTGGAACGAGTCGGCGGTGGGCTGGATGCCGGACAGCACGCGCGGCCGCGCCGCGGGCTGGTCGCTGGTCTGGGGTGCGGGGCTGTCGCTGCTCACGTGGTGATTCTCGCAAGCCCCGCGAAGAAGGTGGGAGCGACCTCTCCGGTTTTCCGGCGGGTCAGCTCTTGCGCTGGTTCTCCGGCTGGATCTTCTTCTTCCGGAACATGCCCGCGACCATGCCGACCACTCCGAGCCCGATCGCGGTGAGGCCGACCGGGGCGCTCAGCGAATCCAGGGTGCCGGCCGCGACGACGGTCGGTTCGGCGGCGGCAGCGCCGGCGGTCGCCAGGAGCGCGGCGGAGGCCGCGGCACCAAGCACGGAGACTCGCGTTGCCACGCGAGATATTCGGCTACGCACGGGCGTGCCCTCCCTGCGACAGTTGACCCGATCAGGTCAGTACTCGTCTGGGTCCGGTGGCGGACCGTACCGACCACTCATTACCGGCGTGGTCGCTTTGCGTAAACCGGCCACGACGCAATGATCATATTTTCCGGCCAGCGGCCGCTTTCGCCGGGTCCGCAGATCGTGGAACCGCGCTGGCCAGCGGCCGGAACCGCCCCGAGGGACGGTCCCGGCCGAAAATTTATCTGTGTTCTGCGCCACACCGGTTCGAGTTAGGCCGGGCTGATGCCCAGCTGAACCCGGCCGCCTCGCTCGTAAGTGGTACTGCGCTGCCGCGCCGAGCGGCCCGCCCGAGCCGCCAGTTCG
>NZ_JBFAKG010000077.1:45018-50704 GCF_040655595.1 Saccharopolyspora sp. NPDC050389 | reverse complement strand
TTCATGATGTCGGGGATCCCACAGCGAGAAGACCGCGGTGACTCCCGCAGGGGGGCCGCCACCCGCACCGCCACGCAGGACGAGTTTGGAAACAGCCTCTCTAGCGGCCGAGACCGGCAGTGAGCTCGCGCATGCAGCGGACGGCGAGCTCCGCCGCCGACCCGGCGCCGTCCGCCGGGGCGTCGCTCGCCGCCCACGCCTCGACGGCCACCCGGATGGCGGTCGTGGCCGCCGCGGCCGTCAAGCGGATCTGCAGGTCGTCGGCGGCACCGGCGCGTTCGGCGAGTAGCGGCACGAGCCGCTGCTCCGACTCCTGGTTGACGCTCGCCCACACCGCCAGCAGCGCGGGATCGTTGGCGGCCGCGCGCAGCAGGCCCCGCGTCCACCCGAAGGACTCGACGTCCCCGTCGTCGCGGACGGCCAAGGCACTTTCGGCCGCCTGCTCCAACGCGTCCGGCAGGGAGATGTCGCGTGGCGTGGCCGCCAGCAGGTCCTGCCAGCTACCGGCACCGAAGGCCAGCAACGGCGCGACGGAATCCTGCTTGGTGCGGAAGTAGCGGTAGAAGGTGCGCAGGCTCACCCCGGCGCGCTCGGCAATGGCCTCCGCCGTCGTGCCGTCGGAGCCGCGCTCGGCGAACAGCGCGGCGGCAGCACGGGCGATTTCCAGCTGGGTGGCGGCCTTGCGGCGTTCGGTGAGGTTCACGTCCCCATTTTAGGAATAAGACACCCATATGGCATGTTGTGCCACATAGACACGTTGTGTCGATACCGTGCAAGAGGGAAGGGGAAGCCCAATGGAGCGCTTCGAGGGACGTCGCATCCTGATCACCGGGGCCGGTTCGGGCATCGGGCAGGCCACGGTGCACCGGGTCCTCGCCGAGGGCGGCCGGGTCGTCGGGTTCGACCGCAGCGAGCAGGGCCTGGCAGCCACCACCGCCGAGGCCGTCGAGAACGGCACCGCCGACCGGCTGAGCACCGCCGTGGTGGACATCGCCGACGAGGACGCCGTGCGCGCGGGCGTGGCCGACGCCGTGGCGACACTCGGCGGGCTCGACGTGCTGGTGAACGCGGCGGGCATCCTGCGGTCGTCGCACACGCACGAGACCACGCTGGACTTCTGGAACACGATCCTGTCGGTCAACCTGACCGGCACGTTCCTGATGACCCGCGAGGCGCTGCCCGCGCTGCTGGAGTCCGGACGCGGTGTCGTGGTCAACTTCAGCTCGACCTCGGCGAGCTTCGCGCATCCCTACATGGCCGCCTACGCGGCCTCCAAGGGCGGCATCCAGTCGTTCACCCACGCACTGGCCAGCGAATACGCCAAGCAGGGCCTGCGCGCGGTCGCCGTGGCACCCGGCTCGATCAGCAGCGGCATGACCACCGGCCGCGGCCCGGGCCTGCCGGAGGATGCCGACATGAGCCTGTTCGCGAAGCTCCTCCCCGCCATCGGGCAGGGCATGGCGGGACCGGAGACGGTCGCGGGCGTGGTGGCGATGCTGGCCTCCGACGACGGAGCGTTCGTCACCGGCACCGAACTGCGCATCGACGGCGGCACCCACATGTAGGGGCTGTTTCCAGACTCGTTTTGCGTCCCGGTGCGGATAGCGGAACCTCAGACGTCGCCTGGCTGTGGGATCCCCGACTTACGTATGACCCAACGCGGCATCGGGGCTGTCCTCGCCAGACGACGTCTGAGAACCCGCGGCGGTGCAAGCTGCATAGGTGGGCTAAGCGGCTACGCCGCTTCAAAGAACAAAACCCGCCCTACCGCACCCAACTTCCCCACATCCAAAACAGCCTCTATGGCCACCGGAGTCGAGCTGATGTCCACCGCGAGTTCGCGGTGGACATCACCGCGCGATGCCCTGGACGAAGCCCAGATCCAGCAGGTCCTGGGGGCGCAGCCGCAGGTGGTCGGCAAGGTCCGGCGCGTCGGCCGGATCGCGCTTGAGGATCGCCGCGCTGGATTCGGGCGCGATGACCGCGAAGTAGGCGTCCGAGGTGATCCAGGTCCGCTCCGGCGCGGCCAGCGCCAGCGCGCCGCCCGAGCCGCCCTCCCCGATGACCAGGGTGGTGATCGGCACCCGAGCGTCGGCGACCGCGGCGAACACCTCCGCGATGGCCGGCCCGACACCGCCGCGCTCGGCCGCCGCGTCGTTGGCCGCGCCCGGGGTGTCCACCAGCGTCAGCACCGGGACGCCGAGCTGGTCGGCGAGCCGGATCAGCCGGGCCGCGGTGCGGAACCCGGCGGGCGTGTTCGCGGTTCCCGTCTGGGCGGCGAACGCGACCGTGCGCCCGTCGTGGTCGCCGAAGCCGCAGATCATCCCGCCGTCCCGGCCGCCGGCGCGGTCACCGCTGACCTCGAAGCGCCGGGTGAAGTAGGCGTCCAGGTACGCACCGGCGCGAGGCCGGTCCGCCGAACGCGCCCGCTGCACGGCGTCCCAGCCCGTGGCGGGCGGGTCTCCGGCGGCAAGCGACGCCGGGACCGGGGCCGGTTCCGGCGGGCGCACCAGCCGCTGCGGATGCAGCAGCGACACCAGATCCGCCAGCGCACCGGGCAGTTCCGCGTCGTCGATGACCTGGTCCACCTGGCCGTCGGCCAGCTTGCCCTCGGCGTTGAACGCCTCGCCGGTTTCGGCCGCGCCGCGCACCCGGCTGCCGCCGAAGGCGACCGCCGCGCCGGGCGAAGCCAGCACGACGTCGGCCGCCGCCGCCAGCGCCACCCACATGCCGCCGGTGGTCGGATCGCGCAGCACCGCGACGTGCGGGATCCGGTCCTGGCGGGCCAGCAGGCAGGCCCGCGCGATCTCCTGCAACTGGCGCAGGGCGCAGATCCCTTCCTGCATCCGGCTGCCGCCGGAGGCGACCAGCGAGATCACCGGCAGCCGCAGCTCGCGGGCCTGCTCGAAGGCCGCGACGATGCGCGCCCCGGCCGCCTCGCCGACCGAGCCGCCGAGGAAGGCGAAGTCGAAGACGACGAGCACCGCCTGCCGCTGCCCGACCCAGCCCCGCCCGCACAGGACCGACTCCTCCGAGCCGGTCCGCGCGGTCGCGCGGGCGCGCTGCTCGTCGTAGCCGGGCCAGCCCAGCGGGCCGTCCGCGGCCGGCGGCCCGGCCGGGGGCTCGAACTCCTCGAACCCCCGGCTGACCGACTCGACGAGCGCGCGAGCCGCGGTGTGCTCAGCCATGCTGCAGCGCCTTCTTCTGCACCTTGCCCATCTCGTTGCGCGGCAACGCGTCCAGGAACCGCACCTCGCGCGGCCGCTTGTGCGGGGTGAGCAGGCGGGCGACGTGGTCGACCAGCTCCTGCTCGGCGGGCTCCTGGCCGGGCGCGCGCACGATCCAGGCGATGATCCGCTCGCCCAGATCGGTGTCGGGCTCGCCGGTGACCGCGACCTCGGCGACCGCCGGGTGCTCCAGCAGGCAGTTCTCGATCTCGCCCGCGCCGATCTTGTAGCCGCCGCTCTTGATGATGTCGGTGGCCTTGCGGCCGACGATCCGGATGTAGCCGTCCGGCGCGCGGGTGGCCACGTCGCCGGTGCGGAACCAGCCGTCCGCGAACGCCGCCTCCGTAGCGTCCGGCCGGTTGAGGTAGCCGCTGAACAGGTTCGAGCCGCGCACCAGGATCTCGCCGACGGTCTCGTCGTCGCTGGCGGTGATCTCGCCGCCCTGCTCGTCGACGAGCTTCAGCTCGACCCCGGCGAACGGGCGCCCCACGTAGCCAGGCCGCCGGTCGCCGTCGGCCCGCACACCGCAGTTCATGATCGTCTCGCTCATGCCGTAGCGCTCGACGACCCGCTGCCCGGTCAGCCGCTCGATGCGCTCGTGCTCCACCGCCGGCAGCGCCGCGGAACCGGAGACCAGCAGCCGGGCCTTGCCGACCGCCTGCCCGATCTGCGGGTCGCGCTCGGCGTCCTCGGCCAGCCGGTGGTACATGGTCGGCACGCCGAACATCATCGTCGCGGGCCCGGCGAGCTTCTCGGCCGCGGCGGCGGACGAGAACTTGCCCAGGTGGTGGACCGTGCCGCCCAGCCGCACCGGGCCGAGCGTGCCGAGGATCAGCCCGTGCACGTGGAACAGCGGCAGGGCGTGCACCAGCACGTCGCGCTCGGTCCACTCCCAGGCTTCCGCCAGCGCGTCGAGGTTGGCGCGGATCGCACGGCGCGGCAGCACGACGCCCTTCGGCGGCCCGGTGGTGCCCGAGGTGTAGACGATCAGCGCGGGATCGTCGTCGCCGGCCTCCGGCGGCAGCTCTCCGCCGCGCACGCTCAGGTCGACCTCGTGCACCGGCACGTCGCCGAGGCCTTCCGGCCGCTGGAAGCCGGGCGGCGCGAACAGGAGTTCCGGCTCGCTGTCGCCGAGGATGTGCGCGAGCTCCCGCTCCCCCACCTTCGGGTTGATCGGCACCACCGCGACGCCCGCGCTCAGCCCGCCGATGACCGCCGCGCAGGTCTCCAGCGACGCGGTCGCCCAGACCGCGACCCGCTTCGCCGTCCCGACACGCTCCGCGATCCCGGCGGCCACCGCCGCGAGCTCCCGGTAGTTCAGCGCCTTCGCGCCGAAGCGCAACGCTTCCTTCTCGTCGGGCTTCCGCAACTTGGGGAACAGCACCTGCGCCGCGCCGGCCATGACCACCTCCACGCTCGTCAATGTCCCGCCCGCGAACCCGCGATGCCCGGCGAGCCGGCAGTGGTCCACTGGCTCGACCACTTTTGCTCCGTTTCGGACACCGCGTCAAGGGAGTGTGGCAAAATTGGCTCATCCACTCGGCCAAATGGTCAGTGTTAGCCTGATCACCATCCGTCCGGCCTGGAGGAACCCGGTGTCCGAAGCCCTGCGACCGCTCGCCCGCCCGCGCCTGTACGAGCAGGTGGTGCAGCGGCTGCGGGAGCACGTGGCGGATTCCGGCCTGCGCGTCGGCGACCGGCTGCCGCCCGAGCGGGAGCTCGCGGAGCGCCTCGGCGTCAGCCGCGCATCGGTCAAGCAGGCGATCGTGGTGCTCGAGGTGCAGGGCCTCGTCGAGGTGCGTCACGGCGGCGGCAGCTACCTGCGCCGCGAGTCGCTGGACGCGGAACCGGTCGCCGAGCTCGTGGCGCGCAAGCGCCGCCTGCCGGACGTCCTGGAAGCGCGCGAAGCGCTGGAGACCAAGCTCGCGGAGCTGGCCGCGCAGCGGCGCACCGACGCCGACCTCGCGGAGATCGACGCGGCGCTGGCGGACATGCGCCGCGAGATCGCCGAAGGCGGACTCGGCAGCGAGGGCGACCGCCGGTTCCACGCGGCGATCACCGCCGCCGCGCACAGCTCACTGCTGGCCGACTTCATGCGCACGATCGCGGTCGAGATCGCCGAGAGCCGCCAGGAGTCGCTGCGCCAGCCCAACCGGCCGGGCAAGTCGCTGACCCAGCACGAACGCATCGCCGAAGCGATCCGGGCGGGCAACCCGCGCGCGGCGGTCACGGCCATGCGCCGCCACCTCCAAACGGTGAGCCGGGTCCGCCTCCTCTCCTGGGATCCCGACGCCGACCCCACCCGCTCCGGCGAGGCGTGAACGGGGCATCCCGGCCCCGAACAACCGGGCGCGGGCGCCCAACCTGGGCGTGCACCCCAGATCAGAGGACGGTGGCGCAATTTCCCGTGGATAGGGGGGGTACCCCGGTGGAGGGGGATGGGACCGGGGCTGGGGGAG
>NZ_JBFAKG010000077.1:38797-45008 GCF_040655595.1 Saccharopolyspora sp. NPDC050389 | reverse complement strand
TGATGCAGCCCTCGATCAGCGAGTGCGGATCGGCCATCATCAGCGGGATGTCCTTGCAGGTCCCCGGCTCGCCCTCGTCGGCGCCGAGAAATTGACCGTCACCCGGGTGAACGTCAATTTCTCGGGAAATTGCGCAATCCCCGGGTGAGCGGAGGTCTCGGCGGATGCTGCGGGAGGGCACCCGGTCAGGGGTCGGCGGGGGCCGGGCCGGTAGGCTCGGGCGGGCCTGTTTCAGCAGCTACGGAGCTTTCGACTTGATCCACCATCCCGGTTCGCAGCACAGGCCTGCCGTCGGCCGGGTGATCAGATGATCGGGTGGCTGCTGGCCACCGCGGGCACCGCCGCGCTCGGCAGCGTGTTCCCGCTGGTCAACATCGAGCTCTACCTGCTCGGCGTGGTCTCCACCGTGGACGGCGTCAGCTGGTGGGCGTTCGGGCTGGCCGCGGCCGTCGGGCAGGTCGCCGGGAAGACGTTGTTCTACCTGGCGGGCAAGGGCAGCTTCGCGCTCGGCGAGCGGTTGCGCAAGCGCGTCGAGACCAAGCGGCGCGGCCGGTGGGCCGGGTGGATCGAGAAGTTCCACCGGCGGACCGAGGAGCGCCCGTGGTGGGGCCTGGGCGTGCTGTGCCTCAGCGCCGTTCCCGGCATCCCGCCCTACAGCCTGATGTGCTTCCTCTCCGGCGCGGCCGGCATTCCGCTGGTGGGTTTCCTGCTCGCGAGCCTCGTCGGCCGGTCGCTGCACTTCCTGATCGTCGCCGGCGCGCCGGAGCTGCTGCACTGGCTGCCCGCCGCGCTGGGCTCGTAACCGGCGAATACCGGTCCGGGCGGCCGGGAACCCCTTGGGGCGATTAGCCGACACCGAGGGGAGCCAGCCGAATGGCCACCGATGGGCACGACGCCAAGCAACGACAGCTCGACCAGGTCCGCCAGGACCTGACCGACACCAGCCTGACCACCCAGCAGGGCGTGCGCGTCGACCACACCGACGACGCGCTGAGCGCCGGTGAACGCGGCCCGACGCTGTTGGAGGACTTCCAGGCCCGCGAGAAGATCACCCACTTCGACCACGAGCGGATCCCGGAGCGCGTGGTGCACGCGCGCGGCGCGGGCGCCTACGGGCACTTCCAGCCCTACGACGACAACGGCCTCGCCGACCTCACCACCGCGCGGTTCCTGACCGACCCGAACCGACGCACTCCGGTCTTCGTGCGGTTCTCCACCGTCGCGGGCTCGCGCGGCTCCGCCGACACGGTGCGGGACGTGCGCGGATTCGCCACGAAGTTCTACACCGACGAGGGCAACTACGACCTCGTCGGCAACAACATGCCGGTGTTCTTCATCCAGGACGGCATCAAGTTCCCCGACTTCGTGCACGCGGTGAAGCCCGAGCCGGACAACGAGATGCCGCAGGCCGCGTCGGCGCACGACACGTTCTGGGACTTCGTCGGGCTGCAGCCGGAAACGCTGCACATGGTCATGTGGTTGATGTCCGATCGCGCGCTGCCGCGCAGCTACCGGATGATGCAGGGCTTCGGGGTGCACACCTTCCGGCTGGTCGACGCGCAGGGCCGCGGCACGTTCGTGAAGTTCCACTGGAAACCGCTGCTGGGCAGCCATTCGCTGGTGTGGGACGAGTGCCAGAAGATCGCCGGCAAGGATCCCGACTACAACCGCCGCGACCTGTGGGAGTCGATCGAGGCCGGGCAGTTCCCGGAGTACGAGCTGGGCGTGCAGCTGGTCGAGGAGTCCCAGGAGTTCGACTTCGACTTCGATCTGCTCGACGCCACCAAGATCATCCCGGAGGAGGTGGTGCCGGTGCGGCCGGTGGGCAAGATGGCGCTGGACCGCAACCCGGACAACTTCTTCGCCGAGACCGAGCAGGTCGCCTTCCACACCGCCAACGTGGTGCCGGGCATCGACTTCACCAACGACCCGCTGCTGCAGGCCCGCAACTTCTCCTACCTGGACACCCAGCTGATCCGGCTGGGCGGCCCGAACTTCGCGCAGCTGCCGGTGAACCGCCCGGTGGCCGAGGTCGCCAACAACCAGCGGGACGGCTACGGCCAGCAGACCATCCACAGAGGACGGACCAGCTACTTCAAGAACAGCCTCGGCGGCGGCTGCCCGGCACTGGCCGACGAGGGCGCCTTCTCGCACTACCAGGAGAAGGTCGAGGGGCACAAGATCCGCAAGCGCAGCGAGAGCTTCAAGGACTTCTACGGCCAGGCCACGCTGTTCTGGAACAGCATGGCGCCCTGGGAGAAGGAGCACATCGTCGCGGCGTTCCGCTTCGAACTCGGCAAGGTCGACCACCAGCACGTCCGCGACACCGTGGTGCAGCAGATCGAGCAGATCGACCACGAGCTGGCCGTGGCGGTGGCCGAAGGAGTCGGAGTGGCGGCCCCCAGCGGCGGCGGGCCCAACCACGGCCGCAGCTCCCCCGCGCTGAGCCTGACGAACCAGGGCGCCGACACGATCGCAACCCGCCGCGTCGCGGTGCTGGTCGCCGACGGCGTGGACGCCACCGAGGTCACGCAGATCCGGCGCGAGCTGTCCGAGCGCGGCGCGATGGCGGAGGTCCTCGGCCTGCGCGACGGCAAGGTCCGCAGCGCCGACGATGACGAAGTGCCGGTCGACCGCGCCATGAACACGATGGGCTCGGTGCTCTACGACGGCGTGATCGTGCCAGGCGGCGCGGACAGCGTCCGTGCGCTCTCCGGCGACGGCTTCGCCGTGCACTTCGTGGCCGAGGCCTACAAGCACAACAAGCCGGTGGCGGCCAGCGACGAGGGCATGGAGCTGCTGCAACGGGCCGGGATCTCGGAGGCCCGCAAGCCCAGCGGCACCAACGGCGTGGTGACCGAGCTCGGCGTGATCACCGCGGCGCACACCGGCGGCGCACTGCCGGAGGGATTCATCGAGGAGTTCGCCGCAACCCTCGGCAAGCACCGCGCGTGGGAGCGGGACACCTCGGCGGTGCCCGCCTGATCGGCACCGAACCAGGTGCCGTTTTCGCGCGAAAACGGCACCCGGCGTGGATGGGGCGCGATGACTTCACGCGAAAACGCCGCCCGGTTTCTTCCGATTCGTCTGGATTTCACGACGGCGGCGATAACTTTTCGTGCTCATGTGAACACTGATGGCGAGGGTTCGCTGGGCGTTGGCGCGGGAGTCATCTACCGTGCCAGCCTGTGAGCGTCTTTCGAACAATGCCCGTCGAGGACGTCCTGACCCGCGGCGAGCGCAGCGGCCTGATCCGCCGGCTCTCCGGCCGCGACCTGGTCGGCTTCGGCATCGGCATCATCATCGGCACCGGCGTCTTCACGCTGGCCGGGATCGAGGCCAAGGAGCACGCCGGGCCCTCGGTGGTGCTGTCGTTCGTGGTCGGCGGCATCGTCGCGGCACTGGCCGCGCTCGCCTACGCCGAGCTCGCCTCGGCGGTGCCGACCGCGGGCAGCGCCTACACCTACGGCTACGCCACGCTGGGCGAGCTGTTCGCCTGGATCATCGGCTGGGACCTGCTGCTGGAGTTCGCGCTCGGCGCGGCCGTGGTCTCGCGCAGCTGGTCGGGCTACGTCTCGAACCTGCTCGGCCTGCCGCCGGAGTGGTTCGGCGAGGACGCCACGGTGAACGTCGGCGCGATCCTGATCATCGCGATCCTCACCGTCATCGCGGTGATCGGCATCCGCGAATCGTCGTGGGTGACCAACGCGCTGGTCGTGGTCAAGGTCGCGGTGTGCGTGCTGGTGATCGTCGCGGGCCTGTTCTTCTTCAACGGAGCGAACCTCACGCCGTTCATCCCGCCGGCCCAGCCTGCCCCGGCCTCCGCGAGCGGGCTGGAACAGCCGCTGCTGCAGGCGGCGCTGGGCATGGAGCAGTCGATGTACGGCATCGGCGGCATGTTCACCGCGGCGGCGGTCGTGTTCTTCGCCTACACCGGCTTCGAGGCGCTGGCCAACCTCGGCGAGGAGACCAAGCACCCCAAGCGCGATCTGCCCGTCGGGCTGCTCGGCAGCCTGATCGTGTGCACCGTGCTGTACGTGGCGGTCGCGGTCGTGCTCACCGCGATGGTCGACTATCGGCAGATCGACGAGGCCGCCCCGCTGGCGGCGGCGTTCCAGTCCGTCGGCCAGCCGTGGGTGGCGGCGCTGATCGCGCTGGGCGCGGTAACCGGGCTGACCTCGGTGATGATGGTCGAGCTGGTCACCATCGGCCGCATCGGTTTCGCGATGAGCCGCGACGGCCTGCTGCCGCCGAAGCTCTCCCAGGTGCACCCGAAGTGGGGCACGCCGCACCGGATGACCATCGGCGGCGCGGTGGTGATCATGCTGCTGGCCGGGTTCATCCCGATCTCGGAGCTGGCGGACATGGTCAGCATCGGAGCGCTGTCCGGCTTCGTCATCGTCGCGATCGCGGTGCCGGTGCTGCGCCGCCGCAAGCCGGACCTGCACCGCCCGTTCAAGATGCCGCTGTCGCCGGTGCTGCCGATCATCACGGCCCTGGCGTGCCTGTACCTGATGTCCAACCTGGACCTGATCACCTGGCTCCGCTTCGGAGCGTGGCTGGTGCTGGGCCTGGCGATCTACTTCCTCTACGGCCACCGCCACGCCCGCCTGGCCGACCCATCCCGTTCGAAGTGAAGGGCGCCTTCGACCGGAGAAGCCGACCAAGATGCCCTTCACCACTTCGAACAGCGCGCTTCAGGCCGCGGCGAGCTCCTCGATCGCCTTCGCGCCGAGGGAGATCAGCGCGGCGAGGTTCTTCCGGCCAATGCTGAGGACGTACTCGCTGTTCCGTCCACAGTAGAGAACCACGAGATCGTTGAGCCGATCGATCTCGTACCGCATCGGGCACCTCGTCCTCCATCTCCACGAACGAGTCGATGGATATCCCGGAGTAGTGCAACAGGGCCATGCTCCCGACCTTCCTCAGTGGACGACTAGGGTGACTGCTTGCAACCAGACCGTCGCCAAGCGCGACTGTCGCGTTTAAGATTAGGGCGACCGTCGCGTTTAGGCCATGTCCCTGATCGGGTATTTCGAGATCGTGGAGGTCGTCGATGGCGCGAGCCCGCCAAACCCTGGAGCGACGGCAACTCGGCCTGGCACTGCGCCGAATCCGCGAAGAATCCGGCAAGACCCAGCAAGCGGCGGCCGAAGCGATCGGCCGAGTCCGCTCCCGCATCGTCGAGCTCGAAGACGGCAAGGGCACGCTGAGCCGAGAAGATCTTGTCGGTCTCCTGGACTTCTACGGCATATCCGGAGACGAGCGCGAAACGGTGCTCGCCCTCGGCGCGCAGGCACGCAAGCGCCAACGAGGCCGCACCTACACGGACCTGCTCCCCGGAGCCTTCCAACGCTTCGCAGACCTCGAAGCCAGCGCCACCGAGATCAGCAGCTACGAGTGCGGAATGGTGCCAGGGCTGTTGCAAACACCCGGGTACGTCCAAGCCCTGATCAACGAAGGCGACGGGATCTGGTGGGATTCATCAGAAGCCGAGCTGGAGCAGCGCGTAGCGTTCCGCCTTGATCGTCAGCAACGAACCCTGAGCACGTCAACGGGCAAGAAGATGGCTTTCATACTCACCGAAGAGTCACTTCGAGCACGGGTCGGAGACCCGGAAGTCAGGGCGAGCAGCTAGCACACCTGCTCGCCCTGATTGACGAACGCGACGGCTTGACCATCCAAATCCTATCTCCCGAAAGCTATCTGAATCCGGCGCGCGGAGGCGGTTTCACGCTGTTCGAGTTCGCCGGTCAGGGCTCTCCGGTGGCGTTCGCGAACGTGGTTTACGGGCCCTCCACCTACTTCCACGACGAAGCCGATACTGCGACGATGTTTCGTGTCTTCCGGCGGCTCCACGAGCTCGCCTTGGGTCCGCAGGAGTCGCGACAACTGATCGACGGAATCTTGAAGGATGGCTGACCATGCCACGGCTTGCGTGGGACACCGGTTGGTTCAAGAGCTCGAGGAGCGCCGCAGCAAGTGACAACTGCGTCGAAGTCCGGTTGCTCACCGGCTCCGTTTGCGTACGGGACTCGAAGGCTCCCGAGGACGGCGTGCTGACCTTCGGCTCCGCCGCTTGGAGCATTTTCCTGGACTCCTTAAAGCCGTGACGTTGCCGCTGGTCCGGGGCCGTGAGTCTTTTGGGCTGCCAATAGGGGCCCAAACAAAAACCGGCCCAGGGCAGCGGGGGACACGGGGGGTTTGGAGA
>NZ_JBFAKG010000077.1:15346-38787 GCF_040655595.1 Saccharopolyspora sp. NPDC050389 | reverse complement strand
CTCCTCCTAGTGTCCTATTTCCCGCGACTAATTACCGCAATCAGTTTTCCTTTGTACCGGGCAGTTGTCTATTTTGGCGAGAATTCGCAGCCCAAAAGACTCACGGGCCCTGGCCAGCGGCAACCAGGGCTGATTGACAGTTCGGCTCTCGGAAGGTGGCTGACCATGTCGCGAGATCGAACCGACGCAGGCTGGTTCAAAAGCTCCCGAAGCACCGGCGGCAGCGACAACTGCGTCGAGGTCCGACTCCAACGCGACGTCGTCCGGGTCCGGGACTCCAAGGCTCCCGAGGACGGCGTGCTGACCTTCGGCTCCGCCGCTTGGAGCTCCTTCCTGGACTCCTTGAAGGCGTGAGGTTTCCGCTTGTCACGAGCGGCGGTTGGTTCAGTGTTGGACCCAGCTGTCCGGTTGGGTGCCGTCGGTGTCGGTGAAGCCGTACTCCCTGGCGATTTCGGCGGAGGTCACCGAGCTTTGGTTCCACCTCGCTCGGTTCGGGTCTGCGGCCAGTGCCGCGACCGCGCGGCCGACGTAGCGCGGTGATTCCGACGAGGCGAATCCGCTTGGAGCAGTCGGGCGTCCGTCGGATCGGTCGGGTTCCAATGCGGCGCGCCAGTTCGCTTCGGTGACCCCGTAGTTGTCGAGCATCATCTCCGAGCGCAGCCAGCCCGGTGTGATCGCGACGGCCGTTGCGCCGTGCGGCGCGAGTTCGTGGCCTTGGGAGAACGCCAGGCGGTTCACCGCGACCTTGGCCAGGTCGTAGAACACCGAGATGCGGTACCGCGAAGCGTTGTGGGCGGCAGTGCCGTCGGTGACCTCGACGAGCAGTCCGCCCGGCTTGGTGATCAGGAGCGGCAACAGGTGGTGCGAGGTGATCAGGTGCGTCTCGACGCCGAGCCGGAGGATGCGCAGACCGGCCGCCAGGTCGTGCTCCCAGATCGGGGTGTTCCAGTCGGCCGGCCCGCCTTTGAGCCGCTCGGCGCCCCAGATGTCGTTGACCAGCACGCCGAGGTGGCCGTGCTCGGCCCGGACGCGTCCGGCCAAGCGCCGCACCTGCTCCGGGTCGAGATGATCGACCTGCATCGCGATTCCGGTACCGCCGAGGCGGGATACGAGCTCCGCGGTCTCCTCGATCGTCTCAGCGCGGTCGTAGTCCGACCCGCCCCTACCGGTTGCGCTGCTGCGTCCCGTGCAGATGACCGTCGCGCCGGCCTCTCCCAGCGCAGCCGCAATGCCCCGCCCGGCACCCCGGGTCGCCCCCGCGACGAGAGCGACGCTCCCGCGCAGCGCATCGGGATCCGGTGCCCACCGCATCCCGCGATTCTGACACCCTCGCCCGGGGTTTGGCCGCTCTCGGCGTCAGCCGCTGCCCGACGGATCAGCGCGGCGGCGCGCCAGGAAGACTTCGGCTAGGGCCACGAGCAGGGCAGCCGTGACGAAGCCGACGGAGACGATCAGGCCGTCCGAGATCGCCGCGTCGAAACCGCTCGTCGTCAGGGTTCCGAAAAACAGGCCAGATGCCGCCGCCGTGCCCACCGCCGAGCCGATTCGCTGGCCCGTCTGCTGGACTCCTGCCGCCGTTCCGCCGTGGGCCGCGTCGATCTCGCTCAGGGTCACCGTCTGGTTCGGCGAGATCACCAATCCGCTTCCGGTTCCGGCGATCAGCAGCGGCAGCGCCGTCACCAGCCCCGCCGCCTCTCCCGGGTGCGTTGCCAGCAGCAGATCCGTCGCCAGCAGGCCGAGCAGTGCCGCCGCCAGGCCGATGATCACCAGGCGTCGGCCCATCCGGTGCACGACCCGGCCGCCGACGGCCGACGCCACCGCCGAGCCCACCGCGAACGGCGTCAGCGCCAGCCCCGCTTGCAGCGCCGAATAGCCCAGACCGCGCTGGAAGTACACCGCCAGCACGAAGAAGATGCTGGTGAACCCGGCGAAGTACAGCAGGCCCAGCGTCGCGCCGAACGAGTAGCTGCGGATCTTCAGCAGCCGCAGGTTCACCAGCGGCGCGTGCCCCCTCGCCCGGTACCAGTGCTCCCACGCCACGAACAGCGCCAGCAGCACCACGGCGACGATCAGCAGAATCCACGGCGCGCCCCCGCCCTGCTCGACCAGCGGCAGCAGCAGGCACAGCAGGCCACCGCCGAGCAGCAGCACCCCGACGAGGTCGAGGCTGCGGGACTGCTCGCGCGCGCCGTCGCGAGGCAGCACCTTCAGCCCGTAGAGCACCGCCGCGACACCGATCGGCAGGTTCACGAAGAACACCCAGCGCCAGCCGTGCTCCTGCCCGGCGAGCTGGATGATCAGGCCGCCCAGCAGCGGGCCGATCGCCGTCGAGATGCCCACCACCGCGCCGAACAGGCCGAACGCCTTGCCTCGCTCGCGGCCGTGGAACAGCTGCTGCATCAGACCGAGCACCTGCGGATTGAGGAGTCCGCCCGCGACGCCCTGCAGCAACCGGGCGATGACGAGCCACAGCGGCGTCATCGCGAACCCGGCGAGCGCGCTGGCCACCGTGAAAGCCCCCAGCGCCAACAGGAACATCCGGCTGCGGCCCCGGTCGTCGCCGAGCCTCCCCGCGGGCACCAGGACCAGCCCGAAGGTCAGGGCGTAGCCGGAGACCACCCACGACAGCGCCGTCGCCGGCGCGTCCAGGCCCTGCTGGATCGACGGCAGCGCGACGTTGACGATGCTGACGTCGAGCAGGGTCATGAACCCGGCGACCAGGCAGATGGCGAGCACCCGCCAGCGCCGCGCGCTCTCCTGCTGCTCGGCTGTCTTCGCCGCCGGCTCGCTGTGGTTCACGAGTTCAGCTCAGCACGTTCGTACTACCCTCGCACCATCCGGCCGGGGCCGACATTGCGACCGACTGACTTATCAATCACAGTCTGGCTCCCGGACGATCTCCGACGGGATCGCGATTCACCCGACTGGCTAGGCACGTTGACCCGATAGCCGGCAACCCGCCAGGATCGCAACACTCCCGAGTCGTTGCGATTCTCGCAATGGACTGTTAGCGTTCCGTCCCGTGCAGGACACGACGGCGGCGTTGCGCCAGCGAGTGCGCGACGCGTTGCGCCAGTATCCGGGGAGCCAGCGTGCCTTCGCCGAGCAGATCGGGCTCGACCCGACCAAGCTGTCCAAGTCGCTGACCGGGACCCGCCGGTTCACCCCGTTCGAGCTCACCCGCATCGCCGAGCTCACCGGCGTCACGGTGAACTGGCTGATCTACGGCGGCGACGACGTCGAGACGGTGGCTGCCGCGCCGCAGCGCACCGCGCGGGCCGAGCGCGAACCCGGCGACCTCCGCGAAGCGGGCCGGTACCAGCAGATCCTCGACGCCGCCTGGAAGCTGGTCGCCGAGCGCGGCTACCACTCGGTGCGGATCGCCGACGTCGCCAAGGCCTGCGGCACCAGCGCCGCGACGATCCACTACTACTTCCCCGGCCGCAACGACCTGCTCACCGAGACCCTGCGGTACTCGGTGCGGCTGGCCTTCGACCGGCAGGTCGCCGAGCTGCACAGCATCGAAGACGCCCACGAGCGCCTGCTGCGGCTGGTCGAACTCCAGCTGCCCACCCCGGGCCTGCTGCGCGAGGAGTGGTCGATCTGGCTGCAGGTGTGGACCGAGAGCGCCCTCAACCCGGATCTCCAAGTGCTGCACAACGATTCCTACACCCGCTGGCACGACACGATCGCCCGCACCATCCGGCAAGGCCAGCAGCAGGGCGTGTTCACCGACACCGACGCAGAAGAGCTCACCGTGACGCTCACCGCGCTCATCGACGGGCTGGGCATCCAGGTCCTCGCGGGCCGGCCCGGCCGGTCGGTGGAGCGGATGCGCCGCGTACTACGCGAGTTCGTCCAGCGCGAGATCGTCCACCACTGAAACCCGAAGAACCCACCCGGGCGCGAATTTCGGCGCGCCCGGGCGATCAGCCGCACCCATGGAAGGGAGAGCCCAATGGGCAACGAAGTGATCATCACCGCAGCGCTCACCGGCGCCGGTGACACCACCGGCAAGAGCGAGTTCGTCCCGGTCACCCCGGAACAGATCGCCAGGTCCGCGGTCGAGGCCGCCGAGGCCGGGGCGGCCGTGGTGCACATCCACGTCCGCAACATCGAGACCGGGCAGGGCTCCCGCGACGTCTCGCTCTACCGCGAGGTGGTGGAGCGGATCAAGGAAACCGGCATCGACGTGGTCATCAACCTGACCGCCGGGATGGGCGGCGACCTGGTCATCGACGCCGACGACCCGCTCAAGCCGGTCGACGGCACCGACCTGGTCAACGGCCTGGACCGGCTGCCGCACGTCGAGGAGCTGCTGCCGGACATCTGCACGCTGGACTGCGGTTCGCTGAACTTCGGCGAGGGCAGCCAGCTCTACATCTCCACGCCCGACATGCTGCGGGCCGGCGCCAAGCGGATCCAGGAGCTGGGCGTCAAGCCGGAGCTGGAGATCTTCGACACCGGCAACCTGTGGTTCGCCACCAAGCTGATCGAGGAGGGGCTGATCGACGCCCCGCCGCTGTTCCAGCTGTGCGCGGGCATCCCGTGGGGCGCCCCGCCGAACCCGGGCCTGCTGCAGGCGATGGTGAACATGCTGCCGGCCGGCGCGAACTGGGCGAGCTTCGCCATCGGCCGCGACCAGCTGCGCTGGGTCGGCCTGACCGCCGCGCTCGGCGGCAACGTCCGCGTCGGCCTGGAGGACAACCTCTACCTGAGCCGGGGCGTGAAGGCCACCAACGGACAGCTGGTCGAGCGCGCGGCGACGATCGTCGAGGGCATGGGCATGAAGGTCGCCACCCCCGACCAGGCCCGCGAACAACTCGGCCTCCAGAAGCGCTGATCGGAACGATTCATAGCTCGGTTCGCGTAGCGGTGCGGGTAGCGGAACCTCAGACGCCCCCTCGGCCCGGGATCCCCGACTCATGTATGACCACCACGCTGGGGCTGTCCTCCCGAGGAGACGTCTGAGAACCCGTGACGGTGCAAGTTGAGTCCCACACCGCAAGCGGCTCCCGCCGCTTACACAGACAAAAGCCCTGTCTGAAAAGGAATTCCCAAGTTGAACGAGAACACTCCCTCTCCTGCTGCGGTGCGGCGGGTCGCCTGCATCGGTGCCGGTGTCATCGGCGGCGGTTGGGTCGCGCACTTCCTGGCGCGCGGCTACCAGGTCACCGCGTGGGATCCCGCGTCCGGCTTCGAGGCCAAGCTGCGCCGCCTGGTCGACGCCGCGTGGCCCGCCCTCATGGAGCTCGGGTTGGCCCACGGTGCCTCCCGCGACAACCTCGTCATCGCCGACACGCTCGAAAACGCGGTCGCCGAAGCCGAATTCGTGCAGGAGAGCGCGCCGGAAGACCTGGCGCTCAAACAGGATCTGCTGGCCCGCATCGACGCCGCGACGCCGGCCGGCGTCGTGATCTCGTCGTCCACCTCCGGCTACGGCATGACCGAGATGCAGGCGGACTGCCCGACGCCGCAGCGGCTCGTGGTCGGCCACCCGTTCAACCCGCCGTACCTCATCCCGCTGGTCGAGGTCGTCGGCGGCGAGCGGACCGAGCCGTGGGCGGTCGCGTGGGCGGCGGAGTTCTTCGAGGTCGCAGGCAAGTCCGTGATCACCATGGACCGCGAGGTGCCGGGCTTCATCGCCAACCGGCTGCAGGAGGCGATCTGGCGCGAGGCGCTGCACATGGTCGCCAACGGCGAGGCCACGCCCGCGCAGATCGACGCGTCGATCACCGAGGGCCCCGGCCTGCGCTGGCCGCTGCTCGGGCCGTGCCTGACCTTCCACCTCGCCGGCGGCGAGGGCGGCATGGCGCACATGCTCGACCACTTCGGCCCGTCGCTGAAGTCGCCGTGGACCCGGCTGGAGGCGCCGGAGCTCACCGACGAGCTGCGCGACGCCATGGTCGAGGGCTGCGAAGAAGCCGCCGACGGCCGCAGCATCGCCGAGCTCGTCGCCGACCGCGACCGGGCGGTGATCGCGGTGATGCGCGCGATCGACGGCGTGCGGAACGGCAAGCCGTGACCGGGCTGCGGGAACACCGGGAGCTGGTCCGTCCAGAGTGGATCGACTACAACGGTCACCTCAGCGAGGCGTACTACGTGCTGGTGTTCGGCTTCGCCACCGACGCGGTGATGGACCAGGTGGGCCTCGACGCGGCCTACCGCACCGGCGCCGGGTGCTCGCTGTACACGGTGGAGGCGCATGTGCGCTACCTACGCGAGGTCAAGCCGGATTCGGAACTCGTGATCACCAGCCGCGTCGTGGGCACCGGCGCGAAGAAGGTGCGCATCTGCCACGAGATGGCGGTCGACGGCGTGCTGGTGGCGACCGAGGAGATCATGGCGCTGCACGTCGACGGCGCGCAGGGCGGCACCACGCCGTTCCCGGCGGCGATCGCCGAGCGGTTCGCCGCGCTGGCCGAGCAGCCGCCGGAGTACGCGGGCCGGTCCATCGGCTGAGCGGCTCGGGTGAGCGGGATTCCTCCGGAATTCCGCTCACCTGGCGGCAACGACTCGATCGAGCGCCGCGCACACCGCGATGACCAGGATGAAGAACGCGCCGGCGGCGGCGAGCAGGCGGGCCTCGGGATATCCGCCCGTGACGAGGAATCCGGCGCAAGCCGCCGCCGCGCCCGCCACTGCCGCGAGGGCGAGTTCGACGGCCCAGGCACGCCACGGCATCGCCGAGCCGCGCGCCGCCTCGTGCACGCCGCAGGCCACCGCGGCGGCGATGATCACCAGGCCCGCCGCCGCCGACAACATCGGAGTGCCGAAGGAGATCCCGTAGCGGATCGGCAACGCCGGTGCGAAGAAGAACACCAGGAACCAGCCGAGCGACGCGCTGACCGCCGTGATCCCCGGCCCGGCCTGCGCGGCCGGCAGCCGGCGCGCGATCAGCCTCGCCACGACGAGCACTCCGGCCGCGGCCGCCATCGTCGGCGCCGCGGCCGCGAGGTGCCCGAGGTTGTAGAGCAACGCGGTGTCGTAGACGGCCAGCACCAAGGCACCCAGTGCCGCCGCCGAAATCACGAACGCCGCCAGTTCCGCCACCGAACCGACCCGCTCCCGGCTGCCCGCGGTCAGCCGAGCCACGCACCACGGCGTCACCAGCCCGGACGCGACGCGGAGCACGATGTCGTCGGTCGTGTAGGGGTTGGCCAGCGACAACTCGATCAAGCAGAAGGTCGCGGTGTAGGAAACCGCCACCGGCCACACCGCGGCCCGCCGGAAAACCTCGGCCCCGAACCACCGGCAGATCGTGAGGTAGGCCAGCACCACGAACGGCAGCTCCAGGAACGCCTGCACCCGCAACAGGCTCCACGACAGCAGTTCCGGACGCGGCCACACCTCCGCCAGCGAGGAGATCACCGGGTTGTCGTCGGCCAGCGCGAACCAGCCGGTGGGCAGGTAGCGCGCGATGAACGCCGGATCGCCGTGCCACACGCGCATCAGGTAGATCGTGCACAACACCTGGTTCACGTAGATCACGCCGGACACGACCAGCAGCCAGAAACCGGGATGCCGCAACAGGGTCGGGCGCGAGCCGCGCAGCCGGCGCGGCCACCGCCAGCCGGCCAGGGCGGCAACCGTGGACAAGACGATCAAGGCGCCGAGGACGACCGCCACCATGAACTCCCTTGGTGAAAAGCGCTTTCGCGGCAGAGACTATCCGGCGGCGTCCGGTCGGCGAGGGAAGTTGACGACGTCCGCCCGCCCGGGCTGGGCGTACCGTTGACACCAACCGCCTGTGTCCTCGGGAGGCCTTCGGTGAACTCGACCGGTTCCCCGCCGGCGCACGACCGCGCCCGCGGGTTGTTCACGGGAGTCGGGCTCGGCGACGCGATGGGCGCCGCGTTCGAAGGCAAGCCGTCGGTCACCGAGCTGACCCTGCGGGAGTTCGAACACTCCAACCACCAGCTGCGCTACACCGACAACACCGTGCTGACCATCGCCGTGGCCGAACACCTGCTGGAGCGGGCCAGCCACGGCGGGCACCTGCTCGACGAGGGCGAGCTGGCCGCCGCCCTGACCTGCGCCTGGACCCGAGAACCGTGGCGCGGGTTCACCAGCTCGGCGGCGGAGATGTTCGAGCGGCACAACTCCGGCATGCCGTGGCGGGACGCGGCCGTGTCGCTGTTCCACGGGCAGAGCTCGTTCGGCAACGGCGGAGCGATGCGCTGCACTCCGGTTGCGCTGGCCGCGCAAAGCGCCCACCACGCCGCGGAGCTGGGCCGGCGCACGGCGTCGGTGACCCACACTCATCCCGACGGTCAGGAAGGCGCCGCGGTGCAGGCGTGCAGCGCGTACCTGGCCCTGCACGACTGCGGCCGGCTCGATCCGGAATCGTTCCTGGACAAGCTGGCCCACGAGATCCACGAACCGGAGTGGGTGCGGCGGCTGCACGCGGTCGCCGCGCAACTCGGGCACCGGGACCCGCACCGCGCCGCCGAGGCGCTCGGCAACGACGTGCGGGCCACGCATTCGGTGCCGCTGGCGCTGTGGGCGTTCCTCGCCCATGTCGAGGCCCCGGCCGACGTCGTGCGGCAGTGCATTCGGGCCGGCGGCGACACCGGCACCATCGCCAGCATGGCGGCGGCGCTCGCCGGCGCGCTGCGCGGTGCCGCCGGTTGGCCGCAGTCGTGGCTGCGTCGCATCGAGGGGCTTCCGCGGCTGCACGACCTGGGCGACCGGCTGGCCCGGTTGTCGGCGTGAGCCGCGCGCCGACCGGCCGGGCTCGTTACCGTTGCGGTTGATCCGACCAGATATCGACGGGAGGACTCGATGAACGCCGAAACCCCGGAAGCGGACGCCGCCGAACAGGCCCGCCAGGCCGAGGAAGTCCCCGAAGAGGAGGAGTCGGAACTGCTCGAAGTTCCGCTCGACGCCGACCCGGCCGACCTCGCCGACCAGCACCGCCCGGTCCCGGTGGACGACTCCTACGACCACGACTGACCGCTCGTGAGTGGCAACTCCGGTAAGAACCGGAGTTGCCACTCACGAACCCGCCAGGGCGGCGGGACGATTTCGCGCGAAATCGCCGCTCACCACGCGTGCCAGGTGGCGGTTTCGCGCGAAATCGACGTTCAGCCCTCGTCGGGCAGGACCCGGCCGGGGTTGAGGATGTTGCGGGGATCCAGGGCGCTCTTGATCGCTCGCTGGCTCCACAGGCCCGCTTCGTCGAGTTCCTCGCCCAGCCAGCTCCGCTTCAGGTGGCCGACGCCGTGCTCGCCGGTGATGGTGCCGCCGAGCTTCAGGCCCAGCGCCATGATCGCGTCGAACGCCTGCTGCGCGCGGGCCGACTCGTCCGGGTCGTTGGAGTCGAAGGCCACCACCGGGTGCATGTTGCCGTCCCCGGCGTGCCCGGCGCACAGCACCTGCACCCGGTACCGCTCGGCGATCGGGCTAAGCCCCTCGACCAGGTCCACCAGGCGCCGCCGGGGCACGCACACGTCGTCGACCAGCGTCGCGAGGCCGAGCTTCTCGTGCGCGTCCCCGACCAGCCGCCGGGCCTGCATCAGCAGCTCGCCCTCGGCCGGGTCGTCGGCGACGACGACCTCGGTGGCGGCGAAGGAGCGGGCCACCCGCTCGAAGGCAGCCAGGTCGCCGGGCGCGGCGTCGCCGCGGTCGGACTGCACGAGGAGCATGCCCGCCACGCCGTCCGGGAAGCCGAGGTCGGCGATGCGCTGCACGGCGCGGACCGTCGGATCGTCCATGAACTCCAGCACCGACGGCCGGTAGCCCTCCCCCAGGTATCCGGCGACGGTGCGGGCCGCGTCGGCGATGGTCGGGAAGAACGCGACCGCGGTCAGCGGTTGCGCGGCGGCGGGCCGCAGCGCGACGGTGATCTCGGTGACCACGCCGAGGGTTCCTTCGGAGCCGACGATCAGCCGCGTCAGGTCGTAGCCGGCCACGCCCTTGGCGGTGCGGCGCCCGGTGCGCATCACGCGGCCGTCGGCGAGCACCACCTCCAGGCCGCGCACGAAGTCGCCGGTCACGCCGTACTTCACGCAGCACATGCCGCCGGCGTTGGTGGCCACGTTGCCGCCGATGGTCGAGATGCTGCGGGAGCCGGGGTCGGGCGGGTAGAACAGCCCGTGCTCGGCGGCCTTCGCCGCGAACACGCCGTTGACCACACCTGGCTGCACGACCGCGATCTGCTCTTCGGTGTCGATCTCGACGATGGCGTCCATCTTCTCCAGCGACAGCAGGATGCAGCCGTCGATGGCGTTGGCCGCGCCGGAGAGTCCGGAGCGGGCGCCCTGCGGCACCACCGGAACCCGGTTCTCGTGCGCCCATTTCAACGTCGTCGAAACGTCCTCAGTGGACCGGGCGCGGACCAGCACCGACGGCGTCCCGGCCGGGCAGAAGGTGGCCCGGTCCCTGCGGTGGGCCTCCAGCACGTCGGCGTCGTCGAAAACGCTGCCCGCCGGCAGCAGTTCTCGCAGCGGGTGCACGTCAGTGGCGGTCATAGATTGTTCTCGTCTCCGGCCTCGGGGGGGGCATGGTCTTACCTCTGAACCTAACCCGTGCCACCCCGGATCTCCCAGCCCCGCGACGCACATGAGGCGGGAATCCCAGTCTCGCGGGTCCTTGCCAGAATGCGGCGCCAGCCGCATGCGGTGTGCGCACCACCGCGGGTTCTCAGACGTCGTCTGGCGAGGACAGCCCCAGCGCCGCGTATTGGACATACACAAGTCGGGGATCCCGGAGTCCAGACGGCGGTCGTAATTCCCGCAGGGGGCCGGCCACCCGCAAACCCATGCTGAAATCGCCTCTCAGCCCGTCCAGAGGCCGAACAGCGAGGCGAAGCCCTCCCGCCAGCTCGGCCACGCCGGCCGCCAGCCCAGCGTTTCTCGTAATCGGAAGTTGGTGGCGCCGCGCTGCTCGGTCAGCTGGTGCACGGTCAGCCAGTCCAGCTGGGTCCTGGCCTGGTCCATGGTCAGCGAGACCGGGGCCGGGCCGCCCGCCATCCGCGCGTACGCCGGCAGCCATTCCGCCGATTCGGCCGGCTCGTTGTCCACCACGTTGTAGGTGCCGGGCTCGCCGTTGGTGAGCAGTTCGAGCACCGCTCCGGCCGCGTCGTCGACATGGGTGAACGACGTCAGGCCGACGCCGTCGTCGACCAGCGGCAGTTCGCTGCCGCAAACCCGCGCGTGGATCGCGCCACCCGGCGCGTAGTGGGTGTCCGGGCCGTAAAGCGCTCCGTAGCGCAGCGCGATGCCCTCGATGTCCGGGCGGCTCAGCACCGCTTCTTCCATCGCCGCCAGGGCGCGCACGGCGTCGCCCCAGCAACCGGGCGCATCCGTCCACAGTGGAGATTCTTCGTCCAGCACGTCATGCCCGTGCGGACTGTAGGCGGCGGTCATGCTCTGCCCGATAATGCGCCGCGCGCCGACCGCGACGGCGGCGTCGACCAGGTTCCTGGCCCCGCACTCGCGCAGCCGCGCCGTTCGGCGCAGGCCCTCTTCCTGATCCGCTGTCCCGAAACCGGACGTCTGGTCGATGACCACGTCCGGCTCGACGCGAGCCAGCTCCCGGCGCAACCCGGGCGGATCCAGCACATCGGCGACGGCGACATCGTCGCCCGCAACCGCACCATCAAGTCGGTCCGCGTGCCGGACGAGCGCGGTCACATGATGACCGCGCTCCCGCAACAGCGGAAGCAGTGTTCTCCCGACAACGCCGGTCGCACCGGCGACAACCACACGCAGGGGCACATCGACCTCGCACCGGGTTAAACGTCAGCGGGCTGGAAGCCTACCCCGGCGGCGTACCCCTCAACGGGTGAAAAAGGCTGTCCTCCTCGGCGGCAGACCGGCACCGCAGGCGGCCCGGATCTGCCGCCCATCGGAGGCGGCACCAGAGCACTCTCCGATGCATCGTCATGCCTTCTCAGGCACGACCTGGTTCAGGCCGTGCGGATGTCCGCGGCCTGCGGCCCCTTCGGCCCCTGCGCGATCTCGAACTCCACCCGCTGCTGTTCCTCCAGCGTGCGGAAACCGGTGGATTGGATCGCGGAGTAGTGGGCGAAGACGTCAGCGCCACCGCCGTCGGGGGTGATGAACCCGTAGCCCTTCTCCGCGTTGAACCACTTGACCGTACCGGTAGCCATTCCCTGTTTCTCCTGATTCTGCTGGCCAGGGTCGACACTTCGCAGACCCCCGGTCGCCGAGCTGATCACCCGGTGCCCGGCGCGGCCGGAACACCACGGCACAAAAAAAGCGCCTGCGTTCTGGCAGGCACTTTTCCAGTACTGCAAGGACCAAAACTGCAACCAAGGCAAACGCTAGCACTCCGACTGCGGGTTGTCACACATCGATCGCACCGTGTGATCGATGTGCGCAACCCGCAGCCACAGTGGAGCGAAACCGCCTGCGTCAGGGGATGCTGAGCAGCCCCTGACCGCTCTCCTCGGCGGCGCGGTTCTGCTCGTTCTGGTGCTCCGCGAGCCGCAGCGCCGCGGCCCGCGGCGTGAGGCCTTCGGTTTCCCAGGCCGCCAGCAGCGGCGGGATCTTGGCCAGCATCTCCTCGCGCAACACCTGGAAGGACAGCACCGGGTCGGCGTCGACCCGGCCGAGCAGCAGCCACCACGCCCAGGCCACCGCGCCGGCGTTGGCCACAAAGTCCGGGATCACCGGAATTCCGCGCGTCGCGAGCATTTCCTCGGCGTCCTCGGTGACCGGCGTGTTGGCCGCCTCGATGATCACCTTCGCGTTGACCTCCGGCACCTGCGGCGCCTTGATCGTGAACGAGACCGCGGCCGGGATCAGCACGTCGACCTCGGCGGAGAGGACGGCTTCGCGCGGCAGCTGCCGGACGTCGGAGGGCACCTGGGCCCGGTCGATCTCGCCGAAGCGGTCGCGGGTTTCCAGCAGTGCCGGGACATCCAGCCCGTCGGGATGCCACAGCGTGCCCACCGCGTCGGCCAGCGCGACGACCTTGAGCCCCGCCTCGTGCAAGTAGTAGGCCGCGCCGCCGCCCATCGTGCCGACGCCCTGCACGGCCACAGTCGTCTCCGCCTGCGCCCAGCCGCGGGCGTGCACGACACCCAGGCAGCTCTGCGCGACGCCGTAACCGCCGACCACGTCGCCGAGCAGCAGACCGCCGGGCACCGGAGCGTTGAGCCCGGCGCGGACGCGGCGCAACGTGCGCTCCGCGTCCGGGGCCCGGCGGATCGCCGCGTGGTAGGACTGGTGCAGCCCGAGCTCGGCGAACACGTCGTCGATCAGGTGCTGCGGCACCCCGAGATCCTCGGCCGTCACCCAGTGGGCGTCCACCCACGGCCGCATCGCCTGCAGGAAGCGGCTCAGCACGCCGCGGGCGGCTGGATCCTTCGGATCGCAGTCGATGCCGCCCTTGGCGCCGCCGACCGGCAGGTCGAACACGGCCGTCTTGCGCGCCATGCCACGGGCCAGCGCCTCCACCTCGGACAGCGTGCAACCGGCACGCATCCGAGTCCCGCCGGTAGCGAGACCTGACACGAGACTGTGCACGACCAGGTAACCGTTGCAGCCGGTTACCGAGTCCGTCCAGATCACCCTCATCAGCGGGTCGCGGTCGACGAATACCACGGGCCGAACCTCCTCTCAGAGCGCATACCTGACGCGGGCGCGCACGCCCGGATTTCATCGGGAATCGATGTTCAGGCGACCCGCGGGGCACCCGCGACGGTCACCGGCACTGCCGAAAGAGTCGGTCAGTGATGTCGCAGCCAGAGCGAGGAAGAAGACAACCATCGGGCCGGGCGGGGGTTGCGGTAGGACTCGGTTCGCATGACCCACCTCCCACATACGGCCGGAATGGCTCGAAATTAAACGCCATCTCGTCTGATTGTCAACAATCTGCGGTCACGTCATCGGAACGGGTGCGTGTCCCCCGGTTACCTGCCGGTTCGGGGCGGCTCCGCAAGGTGCGAAAACGTGATCAACTTGGCCGCGACCGCCACCCGACGGGGTTCTAAGCTTCCCGTCACGACGTACGACTGCGTCGCGCGAACCGGTGTGCGATCTTGGCCGAAACGACTCCCACGGTTCCCGCGCGACTGGGAGGATGCAGGAATGAGCCAACCGGGACCCCATGACCGACCGGGATCGCTGGACGAGGTCGCACAACAGCAGCTGATCCAGGAGATCGGCCGGGTTGTCGTGCGCGCCCTGCCTCCGGGCTGGCAGGAAGCCACCGTCGAATACCGCGAACTCGGCGACCACCGCGAACTCGTCGCGCAACTGCTCGCGCCCAACGGCACGGCCGTCCCGCTGGCCGTCCCCACCGACGCCGCAGAACTGTTCGTGCGGCTGCGCCACGGCATGTACCAGCCGGACCGCGGCACCTGGGTCAGCGCGCTCTACCGGCTGCAGCGGCCTGGCAGCTACACCGTCGACTTCAACGGCGACTACGAGCCCGGCTGGCGCACCGCTCCCCCACCGGAGGCCTTCGACGAGGAGCTGCGCCGCTACCCGCGGCCCGCGGCGGTCACGCCCGACTGGCTGACCCCGCAGAGCACCGGGCCGGCCGGCCTGCGCACCGCGGAGGTCTTCGACGACGGCGGGCGGCCGATCACCGAGCGGCCGGAGCTCGACCCGGCGGAGCGCGACCAGCTGGCCGAATACCTGGAGCGGGCCCCGATCGTGCTGGCCGCGCGCAGCTACGACACCGACCGGCTGGACCCGCGCCGCAACCCGGCGGTGCCGATGACCTTCCACACCGACGGCAGCTGGATCTGGCCCGGCGCGGTCGGCTACTACCTGCGCCAGCACGGCGTCGCGCCGGAGGCGGAGCTGGTGGCGCACATCCGCAGCCACGGCTTCCAGATCCCGGAGGTCGACGAGCCCGTCCGCGAGCAGGCGGTAGCGGTCATCACCGGCGAACAACGCATCTGACGGCCGCAGGCTCGATGTCGTGAGCGGCAACGGTCGCTACGACGACCACAGCCACTCACGACCGTCGCCCCTCCCCTCGTGAGTGGCAACGGTCGCCATCACGGCCAGCCCCTCGCTTCGCGGGTGGTGATCGGCCTGGTGCGGCGCGATGGGCCGCTGCGCGGCGTGGTCCTGCGACAATCCGGGCATGCGCGAAGTCGTCTTCGTGGGCGGGCCGGTGGCCACAATGGACGCCGCCCGTTCGTTCACCGATGCCGTCGCGGTGCGCGACGGCCGGATCGCGGCCGTCGGCGACGCCGCCGTGCGCGCCCGGCTGAGCCCGGCGACCGAGGTGATCGACCTCGACGGCCGGTTGCTGCTGCCCGGCTTCCACGACGCGCACGTGCACCCGGTGTACGGCGGCATCGAGCGGCTGCGCTGCGACCTCTCCGACTGCCTCGACGCCGCCGAATGCCTGCGGCTCATCGCCGAGTTCACGCCGGATGCGGGCTGGGTGCTCGGCGGCGGCTGGGACATGGGCCAGTTCCCGCGCGGCACGCCCGACCGCGCCACCCTCGACTCGGTGACCGGCCACCGGCCGGCGTACCTGCTCAACCGCGATCACCACGGCGCGTGGGTGAATTCCGCGGCGCTGCGGCTGGCGGGGATCGACCGCGACACCCCGGATCCGCCGGACGGCCGGATCGAGCGCGACTCCGCCGGCGAACCCGCCGGGACCTTGCACGAGGGCGCCACTCGCCTGGTCGAGCGGGTTCTGCCGCCGACCAACGCGCAGGAATACCTCGCGGGCCTGTTGGAGGGGCAGCGGTACCTGCAGTCGTGCGGGGTGACGTCCTGGCACGACGCGATCATCGGCCCGTACCTCGGCTACGACGACACGCTGGAGACCTACCTGGCGGCCGACCGGCAGGGCCTGCTGACCGGCAAGGTCCGCGGCGCGCTGTGGTGGGACCGCGCCCGCGGCCGGGAGCAGATCGAGGAACTGCGGCAGCGGCGCGAGCTGGCGCGGGGGCGGCGGTTCCGCGCCGACGCGGTGAAGATCATGCAGGACGGCGTGTGCGAGAACTTCACCGCCGCGCTGCAGCTGCCCTACCTGGGCGGCCACGGTCGCGGAATGTCCTTCGTGGATCGCGATGTCCTGGCCGCCGTGGTTTCCGAGCTCGCGGCCGACGGGTTCCAGCTGCACTTCCACGCGATCGGCGACCGCGCGGTCCGCGACGTGCTGGACGCGCTCGCCGCGGCCACCACCGGCCGGGAGTTGCGCCACCAGATCGCCCATGTGCAGGTGGTGCACCCAAGCGACATCCCGCGGTTCCACGAGCTCGGCGTCGTCGCGACGATCCAGCCCCGGTGGGCGGTCAACGACGCCGCGATGACCGAGTTGACCGTGCCGCACCTGGGACATCGGCGCGCCGGGTGGCAGTACCCGTTCCGGTCGCTGCGTGCCGCAGGCGCGGTGCTGGCCGCGGGTAGCGACTGGCCGGTGTCCGGCCCCGATCCGATGCAGGCGGTGGACGTGGCGGTCAACCGGCGCGAACCGGACACCGACGACGCACCGTTCTTGCCGGAGCAAGCACTCGATCTGGTGGACGCGCTCGCCGCTTACACCGCGGGGAGCGCCTGGGTGAACCACGTGGACGGCGAAACCGGCACCATCGAAGTCGGCAAGGCCGCAGACCTCGTCGTGCTCGACCGCGACCCGTTCTCGTTGCCACCAACGGAAATCGGGCAGTGCCAGGTAGACCTGACGATGGTCGACGGCGCGGTCGTCCACGAGCGGAAGAATGTAACGTGAGTGTTTTGCGTAGCGGTGCGGGTAGCAGCCCCCCTGCGGGAGTTGCTGCGGCCTTCTCGCTGTGGAATCCCCGACATCATGAATGCGAATTCACCACGTCGGGGCTGTCCTCGCTGGGAGAACCCCAGAGGGGTGGGCACCGTGAACCCGCGGCGGTGCGAGCTGAGTCCCACACCGCAAGCGGCTACCGCCGCTTGTAAAACGAGCGGAAGGCGTGACCCAACGCAGCGTCGCGCTGGGCTGGTCGAGCGACACCGATTCTCGATCGTGTGTAACCCCACCGCAGGCATTGGCCGCCAACGCCAACGCTGGTTTCGTGCGCAGAGTCGACGACCATCGCAGAGAGGTCAGGTGCGCGAAACCATGCAGCCCTTCCGACTGCCGGACTTCTACCTGTCCTACCCGGCTCGGCTGAACCCGAACCTGGAGCGGGCACGAGAGCACAGCAAGGCGTGGGCTTACCGGATGGACATGATCGACGTGCCGCAGGACGGCGTGCCGATCTGGGACGAGGCGGACCTCGACCGGCACGACTACGCGCTGCTGTGCGCCTACACGCATCCGGACGCGGACGGCCCGGAACTGGACCTGATCACCGACTGGTACGTGTGGGTGTTCTACTTCGACGACCACTTCGTCGAGCTGTACAAGCGAAATCCGGACCTCACCGGGGCCCGCGAATACCTCGACGGGCTGGCGGCGTTCATGCCGGTGGAGGGCCCGATCACGGCGGAGCCGACGAACCCGGTGGAACGCGGCCTGGCCGACCTGTGGGCCCGCACGGTGCCGGCCATGAGCGCGGACTGGCGGCGCCGGTTCGCCGAGAACACCAAGCACCTGCTGGACGAATCGCTGTGGGAACTGGCCAACATCTCCGAGAACCGGCTGTCCAATCCCATCGAATACGTGGAGATGCGCCGCAAGGTGGGCGGCGCGCCGTGGTCGGCGAACCTGGTGGAGCACGCCGTCGGCGCGGAGGTTCCGGCCGAGATCGCCGCGACCCGCCCGATGGAGGTGCTGCGCGACACGTTCTCCGACGCCGTGCACCTGCGCAACGACCTGTTCTCCTACGAGCGCGAGGTGCAGGACGAGGGCGAGCTGAGCAACGGCGTGCTGGTCTTCGAGAAGTTCCTCGGCTGCACGACGCAGGAGGCCGCGGACGCGGTCAACGATCTACTCACCTCCAGGCTGCACCAGTTCGAGCACACCGCGCTGACGGAGGTGCCGCGGCTGCTCGACGAGCACGGCATCGACCCGCTGGGCCGGTTGGCCGTGCTCGGCTACGTGAAGGGCCTGCAGGACTGGCAGTCCGGTGGCCACGAGTGGCACATGCAGTCCGGCCGCTACCCGGACGGCTCGACCACGCCGACCGTGCTGGCCGGACCGAACGGGCTGGGCACCGCGGCGACGCACATCGCCTCGTCGCTGCTTTCGACCGCGCCGCAACGGATGCGCAGCTTCACCCGGGTTCCGTTCCAGCCCGTCGGCGAGATCACGCCCCGGGAGTTCTACATGCCCTTCGAGGTTTCGATGTGCCCGCACCTCGACGTCACGCGGGAGCACAACGTCGAATGGGCCCGCGCCATGGGCATGTTCGAGGACGTGCCGCAGGTGTGGAACGAGAAGCTGCTGCGGGACAACGACCTTCCGCACTGCTCCGCCGGGCTCGACCCCGATGCGACCGTCGAGGAGCTGGACCTGTCGGCGGCCTGGCTGACGTGGGGAACCTACGGCGACGACTACTACCCGTCGGTATTCGGCCACGGGCGGAACATGGCGGGCGCGAAGGCGCAGAACGCCCGCCTGAAGGAACTGCTCCCGCTCGAGGGCGCCAGTCCGGTCGTTCCGGTCAACATGCTGGAACGCGGCCTGGCCGACCTGTGGGAGCGCACCGCCGGCCCGATGCCGCTCGAAGCCCGCCGCGCCTTCCGGAAAGCCGTGGAGGTCATGATCGACAGCTGGCTGTGGGAGCTGGACAACCAGCACCAGAACCACATTCCGGACCCGATCGACTACGTCGAGATGCGGCGCCGGACGTTCGGCTCGGACCTCACCATGAGCCTGTCCCGCTTCTCGCACGGGCAGTCGGTGCCGCCGGAGATCTACCGGACGCGCACGATCCGCAACATGGAGAACTCGGCGATCGACTACGCGACGATGGTGAACGACGTCTTCTCGTACCGCAAGGAGATCGAGTACGAGGGCGAGGTGCACAACGCGGTGCTGGTCGTGCAGAACTTCCTGGACTGCGACCAGGATCGGGCCTTCGACATCGTGCACGACCTGATGAAGGCGCGGATGCAGCAGTTCCAGCACACGGTGGAAATCGAGCTGCCGGCGCTGTTCGAGGAGCGGGAACTGGATGCAGAGGCCCGGGCGACGCTCACCCGCTACGCCTCGGAACTGCAGGACTGGACGGCGGGAATCCTGAACTGGCATCGGGAATGCCGGCGGTACTTCGATTCGGAGCTGCGCCACAACATCCCGATCGGCCTGACGCGCAGCGTGCTCCCCGGCCCCACCGGCCTCGGCACCTCACTTGCCCGGCTGCCATCGAGCTGGGACCCGGTGCTCGGCTGAGCCGGAGTGAGCGGACCGTTCGCCTCGATGGACGAGGCGAACGGTCCGTTCACCTCACGCCAGGGCGCCGTGCTGGATGACGTGGCGGATGTGCTCGGGGTCCGCGAGGGTTGCGATGTCCTCCAGCGGGTCGCCGTCCAGGACCACCAGGTCCGCCAGCGCGCCTACCCGCAGCGTGCCGATTTCGCCGGTCATGCCGAGCAGGTCCGCCGCCGTGCTCGTCGCCGAGCGGATGACCTCCAGCGGCGGCAGGACCTCGCCGCGGATCCGGAACTCCTCGTTCTGGTGGCGGTGCATGCCGCCGAGCAGATCGCTGCCGTAGACGATCTTGACGCCGCCGCGGTGCGCCATCTCCAGCGCCGCCAGCCCGGCGCCCAGCACGTCGTCGACCTTCCGCCAGCTGTCCTCCGGCAGCCCGAACTCGCGACCCTCGGTCTTCAACGCCCAGTACGTCACCAGGGTCGGCACCAGGAACGCGTCGTGCTCGAGGAATTCGGCCACATTGGACTCGTCGATGAGGTTGCCGTGCTCGATCGACCGGATGCCCGCCCGCAGAGCCCGGCTGACCGAACGCGCCGTGTAAGCGTGCGCGGCGACGTAGCGGTTGGCGGCGTCCGCTTCCTCGACGATGGCCCGGAGCTCGTCCATCGAGTACTGCGTGGAGTCGATGCGGTCGGTCGGCGACGCCACGCCGCCGCCGGCCATCACCTTGATGTGGTGCGCGCCCTTGCGCAGCTCGTCGCGCGCCGCGGCGCGCACCGCGTCCACGCCGTCGGCGATCCGGCCGAGCCCGGCGCAGCACTGGTGCCCGTCGTGGATCCGGGTGCCGCGCGGGCGGCTGTCGCCGTGCCCGCCGGTCTGGCTGAGCGCCTTGCCGCAGAACGCCAGCCGCGGCCCGCGGATGAGGCCTTCGGCCTGCGCGTCGGCCAGGCCGAAGTCAGCGCCAGAGGCATCGCGGACCGTAGTGAAGCCGCGGTCGAGCATCCGCCCCATGATCTGCGCGGCGTGCGCGGTGGCGTAAGACGGCGACCACGAAGGCAGCGCACCGAGATCGGCGGTGGCGGCGGTGACGTGCACGTGCGCGTCGATCAGCCCGGGCAGGACGGCGGCGCCGGCGAGTTCCACGATCTGCGCGCCTTCCGGCGCGGTCAGGCCGGGGCCGGTCTCGGCGATCCGGCCGTCGACGCACAGCAGGTCGCCTTCGGCGTACTCGCCGGTCTCGACGTCGAGCAGCTTGCCGGAACGCAGCAGCAGGGCGGTCACGAGTTCGACTCCTCCTTGGTGTTGTCGAGGCGCTGGACGAGTTCGGCCAGCGCGGGAACGGCCAGCGACGCCAGCTCGGCGGCCCGCTCCACCTGGGCCGGGCCGTAGGCGTGCTCGGCGTCGAGCAGGGCGAGGGTGCCCAGCGTGGTGCCGTCGTCGGCGACGACCGGCACGTTGATCACCGAGCCGCAGCCGAGCTCCGCGATCAGCGCGTGGTCGGCGAAGACCTCGCGGACCGACTCGGCGTCCGGCCCGAAGAACGGCTTCTGCTGCCGGATGCAGCGATCCAGCCATTCCGCGGCGACCTCGACGGACTTCTCGCCGCCCACCGGGTACTGCTCGGGATGGCTGGTGTGCGCCCGGTGCAGCACGCGGCGGCCGGGCAACCACGCCAGCACGGTGAACAGCCGGACCCCGAGCTCCCGCCGGATTCGCTCTTCCACAGTGGACAGGTTCATCGCGCGACCGCCTTCTCGACGTCGGCTTCGGCCACGTCCTCCAGCGACCGGCCCGCGGTGGACAGCCCGAACAGCAGGGTGCACACCACGCCGACCGCCAGCACGGCGGTGGTCATGCCGAACACGCCCCCGAAGCCCAGCGACGCGGCGAACACGCCGATCACCGACGGCGCGATGATGCTGCCGACGCGGCCGAACGCGCTGGCCAGCCCGGTGCCCGACGCCCGGATCCAGGTCGGGAACACCTCCGGGGTGTAGGAGTACACCGCGGCGTAGGTGCCGTTGAGGAAGAACGACAGCACCGCCGCCGAGACCGTGATCATCACCGGGTCGGTCATCTGCGACATCCAGAACGCGCTGGCCGCGGAGCCCGCCAGGTAGAGCGCGATGGTGTTCTTGCGATCCAGGAATTCGCCCAGCCACGCCGCCGAGAAGTAGCCCGGCACCTGCGCGAGGTAGATGATGATCGAGAACTCGAAGCTCTTGGTGACCGTGATGCCCTGCTTCACCAGCAACGTCGGGATCCAGGTGAAGAAGCCGTAGTAGGAGAAGGTGATCACGAACCAGATCAGCCAGGTGATCGCGGTGCGCCGCGCCATCCGGCCGGTCCACAGGTACTTCAGCGCGGAGAACAGGCCGATCTTGCGGGCCTCGGCGGGCTTTTCCACCGCGACCTCCGGCACCGGCGGGAGTTCGGCCCCGGTCGCCGCGCGCACCTTGCGCTCCAGGTCGACCACGACCGCCTCGGCTTCGGCCGTCCTGCCGCTGGCCAGCAGGAAGCGCGGCGATTCCGGCAGCGAACGCCGCCACCACAGCAACATCAGGATCGGCAGCGCGGTGATCACCTGCGCCCATCGCCAGCCCTCGGGGATCGGCTGCACCACGAACCTGCCGAGCAGCGCGGCACCGACGAAGCCGAAGGAGAAGAAGCCGGCCAGCGCGCCGACGAACCAGCCGCGCCGCGCGGCGGGGACGAACTCGGACAGGAACGGCGCGATGATCGCGCTTTCCGCGCCCGTCCCGAATCCGGCCAGCACCCGGGCGCCGAGGAAGATCTCGTAGTTCGGGGCGACCGCGGCGACGATGGAGAACACCGCGTAGATCGCCAGCGCCCACATCATGACCTTGCGGCGGCCGATGCGGTCGCCGAGCAGCCCGGCGCAGGTGGCGCCGAACAGGAAGCCGAAGGGGGCGGCCGAGCCGACCAGGCCGAGCTGCGCGTTGGTCAGGCCCCACACTTCCTGCACGCTCGGCATCAGGAAGGCCACGACGGCCGCGTCCATCCCGTCGAAGGTGTAGCCGAGCCCGCCGATCAGCAACAACAGGTAGTGCGGCCGGCTCAGCGGGAGCCGGTCCAGCCGGGCTAACAGGGACAAGGGTGCCTCCAGAAGTTTCACAGCACCGAACGAAGTGACTGGCAACATATAGTGCAGATATTCTGATATGCAATACCTGTTGCGTTTAGGGCTCGTTACAGTGTGCGCCGGTAGGTGCCGACGCCGAACGGCCGACGAAGGGAACCCGATGACCACCGACAGCGCAGCCGGGGAATCCGACGGATTCGAGGCCTGGTTGCGCGGGCGCGTGCCCGAGCGCGGCTTGCGCAGCAAGGGCACGTCGGTGCTGGAAGTGCTGCTGACGCAGCCCCGGCGGGCGTCCTACGGCTCGGCCGCCGAGGCCGCCGAGCTGGCCGGGGTCAACGTCGCGACGGTGAGCCGGACCGCGCAGGCGCTCGGCTTCAGCGGCTGGTCGGACCTCCAGCAGGAGTTGCGGGCGCGCTACCTGTCCTCGCTGAGCGCCCCGGACGTCGCCGCCGCGCAGCGCACCGAGGACGAACTCGGCGTCGCGTCGTTGCGCCGGGACCTGGAATCGCTTGCCATGCTCAACCGGCGGTTCGACGAGCGGCAGATCCGCACCATCGCCGAAGCGATCGCGCGGGCGCGGCGGGTTCTGATCGTCGCCCACGGCAGCTACGCCTCGATCGGCGCGGCGTTGAGCCACAACGTGCGGCTGGCCGGATACGACGCGACCTTGACGCACGACGCCGACCTGGCCAACGCGGTGTCCCGGATCGAATCCGACGACGTGCTGGTGGCGATCAGCTTCTGGCGGCTCTACCAGCACACCGTGACCGCCGCCGAGGAGGCCCACAACCGCGGCGCGCGCGTCTTCGTGCTCTCCGATGCGGCCAGTCCGGATTTGGCCGCAGCGGCGGAGGAAGTGCTGCTGATCCCCGCCGAAGGCGTGGCTTTCTTCCCGTCCCTCGCGCCCGGGATGGCGGTCGCCCAGGCCATCGTCGCCCAGTTGTCCACAGTGGATCCCGAGCGGACCCGCAAGTCCATCGAAGCCGCCGAGGCCCAGTGGTCCCGCTTCGGCCTGATGCACCGCCAGCCCCGGCGCGGTTGAGCGCAGCCCGGACGGGGTTGGGGAGTTGGCGAGGAAAAACCCACCCCCCCACACCGG
>NZ_JBFAKG010000077.1:0-15336 GCF_040655595.1 Saccharopolyspora sp. NPDC050389 | reverse complement strand
GGTTCCGCGGGCCCCGGTCGGTGCGCAGCACGAACCGCTCGCTGGACGGCAGGAGGGCGCGCACCTGCGCGGCGGGCAGGTGTGGCGAAATCGCCAACCCCGCGACGCGGCGCTAGATGCCGCCCACTCGTGGGAGCGGGATCTCCGGCACCAGCCTCGGCCGGAACGCCACGTCACTCGACGCGGTCGAGGCAGTCGGCGCTCCCACCACCGCGGTCCAGTGCGCGAGGTACTTGGCCGCCTCGGCCGCCAGCAACGCGTCCAGCTCCACCCGGTTCGCGTTCTTGCGCAGCCGCAACGGCTTTCCGCGGCGCACGTCGAGCACCATCGGCGTCGCACCTGGCCGCAGGGCCGGCATCGCGCGTTCCAGGAGCCGCAGCGCCAGGCTCGCGGAATCCGTACCGAGCTCGGGCCCCTTCAGGTACGGCAGCACGACCTCGGTGCGGCCGTCCCGGTGCTGCAGCGCCAGCGAGCTGCGGTCCGAGATGGTGATCGCGAGGCCGCCGATGTTCCACCGCGCGGAGGTCATCGGCACGCCGACGACCTTGGCCCTCCCCCACCACCGCTCGAATCCCGCATGCAGCTCCTGGAAGTGGGGCTGTTGCACCGGCCGCGCCTGCCGCACCGCCGCCGCGACGATCTCCGCCGCGTCCGGCGAGGTCACCGCCCGCCGCAGCGCCAGCCTGAACGGCCCGTAGAACGCCCAGGCCATGCTCGTCTCATCGAGGTAGATCTCCCGCTGGTCCCGCACGATGCCCGCGCAACCACGCGGCGTGCTGCGCATGTAGTCGAGGAACGAACCGAGACTGATCTGCACACCGTCCACGAGTGCCCCTTCCCGCGGTCGAGGGCAGCATCCAGCCCACTGCGATCCGCCCCGAAAGCGACGGTCCACAGTGGTCCAAATGCGCCCAATCCCCCTGCCCGACAACATCATTCTATCACTTCAGCACTGGTTTTAGAACGTTTGTTCGTCACCTTTTCGAGGGTTCGCGACGCCCGACCAGTCGCGATGCCGGCGGCATCGCCAACCGGCTCGTCGATGCTCGGGATGCGGCCGCTTCACCGATCATCTCCGCCGTACCAGCAGCACTAACGGCAGCAGGGCCAGCACTCCACCCACCACCCCCAGCGCCGCGAATCCACCTGCCGCGAGGATCGCCGTGGAGGCGAGGCTTGCGGCCGCGGCCGCGCCCCACACCGCCGCGTCCACGGCGCCCTCGATCTGCATCCGGTCCGCTGCCGGCAACTGCCGGGTGATCTGTCCGCTGCCACCAACAAAGCACAGGTTCCACCCGTAGCCCAGCAGGAACAGCGCCGCCATGCGCAGCGGATCGCCCTCGCCGAACGCGGCGACCGCACTGGACAGGACGAGCGTGGCCAGGCCGGACGCCATCACCGGCCGGGTGCCGAACCGGTCCACCAATCGCCCGGTGACCGGGGAGAGCACGAACATGCCGAGCGTGTGCGCTGACAACACCGCACCGACCACGCCCAACCCCGCACCGTGGTGGTGCATGTCAAGCGGCGCCGCCGTCATGATCCCGACCATCACCACCTGCGCGCTCGCCATCACCAGCAGCGCACTGCGGGCCGCGGGCACCCGCAGCAGACGCCCGGGCCGCACTCCCGGCACCCCGCCCCGCGCGCCCGCTCCGGCAGGCGCGCCGAACCCAGCGCCCACACCCGCCGCACAACAGGTCGCAGCGGCGAGGAAGGCGCAGGCTGGCCCGGGCCAGCCGAGCAGCCCGCCAAGCGCCGCAGTGGGCGCGATCAGCAGCGGCCCGCCCACGGCGCCGAGGGTGGCCGCCCAGACGACCACGCCGATCGCCTGCCCTCGCCGGTGCGACGGGTACATCTCCGCGGCCGCGTACCGGGACAACTGCGCGCCGGCGTTGCCAATACCGAGCAGCAGCAATCCCACGCACAGTCCGACCGCGTCCTGATGGATCGCGGCCAGGGTGGCGGCCAAACCACCCGCGGTGGCAAAGCCGTAACCGAGCAGCAGCCCGGCCCGCCGGCCCCACCGGTTCATCCCACGGCTGAGCAGCAACGCGCCCAGGCCGGTGCCGATGACACCGGCGGTGTTGGGCACCGCGGCCCACGCCGTGCCCAGCTGAACTCCGGCGACGATCGTGCTCACCGCGCTCGCAATGCCCATCGCCGCGTTCATCACCACGGTGCCCGCGCACAGCGCTCGGGTCGCGCGTCGCCGCCGATCGATCGTCCCGGCTCGAAGCATGGTCATCACAGTAGAAAACCGGTTCGGCGACTTGAATGTTCGAACAGCGATGATTGACGCCGTTCGGTTGTTGATCGCAACGCGACGATGCCCTGATACTTTCCGAATGGAGAAGCCGCTCGATCAGACCGACTGGCGCATCCTCGCCGAACTCCAGGAGAACGGTCGGCTGTCGTACAACCAGCTGGGCCGCCGGGTCAACCTGTCATCACCCGCAGTGGCCGAACGGGTGCGCAGGCTGGAGGAAGCCGGGGTGATCACCGGCTACCAGGCACGGGTGGACCCGGCGAAGGCGGGCCTGCCGCTGACCGCGTTCGTGCAGATGCGCTGCCAGCTCGGCCGCTGCCTGTTGAAGACCACCACCGCGGCCGACCTTCCCGAAGTGGTCGAGGTGCACAAGCTCAGCGGCAGCTCGTGCAGCATGCTCAAGGTCCGGGTGACGTCGATGCGGCACTTGGAGGGCCTGTTCGAGCGGCTCGGCGAGCACGGCGAGATGCACTCGTACGTCGTGCTGTCCACCCAGTACGAGGGGCGACCGGTCGAACCCCCGCCAACCGACGCCCGCCCGGTTACCGACCCGGCCGGCTGGAGTCGCTGACGAGCGGCATCTGCGAAGATCTCGTCGCAGGACCAGCCGTTCCGCCGCTCCGGGTCGGCCGCGCTCAACCGAGAGCGCGGTGCACGGCCTGCCCCAGGTTCGCGATCGCGTCGCAGGCCGGCCCGCCGCGGTAGCTCGCGGCGGAGCGTTCGTCGGTGAGCTCGTCGACCAGCACCGCCACCACCGCGCGCGGCCGGTCACCGCCGATCAGCCCCACGTCGTGGCGCAGCCCGAGCAGCTCGCCGGTCTTGTTCCAGCACCTCGCGTCCTCCGGCAGCAGCGCGGGCAGCCGGTCCCTGACCTGCTGCCTGGACAGGACGTCGAGCGCGTGCTCGGTCAGTTCCGGCGGCAGAGCCGCTCCACTGGCCAGCGCGGCGAGCACGCGCGCCTGGTCCAGCGCCGTGGTCTCGTTGCGGCCCGGGGCGTTGATGTCCATCAGCCGCCGCTGGACGCGGGTCGCCGTGCAGCCCAGGTCGGCTGCGCAGTCCCGGATCGCCTCGAATCCGACCGCGTCGATCACCGCGTTCGTGGCGGCGTTGTCGCTGATCACGATCATCAGCGTGATCAGATCGCGCAGCGAAATCCGAGTCACGCTGGGAAGTTCCCGCAGCACCCCGAACCCGCCGGCCCGCTCGGCCGGCAACTCGACCTCGGCATCCAGCCCGAGCCGCCCCTCCTGCGCGGCGCGCAGCGCGGCGATCATGATCAGCACCTTGATCGTGCTGGCGGCGTGCACGACCCGTTCGGCGTCGACCAGCACGGGCTCCCGCTCGTCCAGGTCCCAGGCGGCGAACCCGATCCGCCCGGGCAACCCGTCGAACTCCGACTCGGCCCGCAACCGCTCCGCAAACCCCACCACGCGCCTCCCCATCTGATGTCTCGGGCCTGGCGGACGTGCCCGGGTCAGATCAGGACGAGGAACAGGACCGCGAACAGGGCCAGGTTGGCGACCATGATGGCCCACCCGTTGAACATCATCATCCGCAGGTTCCGGGAGCGCGCCAGCCCCATCTGCCCGATCATGTCCGGCCCCGGGAACGGCCCGAACCAGTCGATCTGCGAGGAGCCCAGCAGCACCGCGGCCCACGCGCCGGGCGGAATGCCCAGCCCGGCCAGCGCCGGGCCGAACAGCTTCTGCAGCAGCACCACCTGCGCGACCGCCGCGCCGGAGACCCCGAGCCAGCCGACGACCAGCACGATCATGCAGAACAGCCACGGCCCGACATCGCCCAGCGTCGGCGCCATCAGCCGCTGCATCGCGTCGTAGGCGCCCGACTTCTCCAGCAGCTCCAGCATCGGGTTGAGCAGCCAGAACAGCAGGAACAGCCACAGCAGCGGCTGCGCGCCCCGGTACATCGCGTGCAGCGCCGCCGTCGGCGACATGCGGCCGCACAGCGCGGTGACCGCGGCGCTGGCGGGCATCACGATCAGCACGTACGTGTAGCTCGCCTGGAACACGATGCCCAGCGCCACCAGGACCACCATGCTGCCGAGGAAACCGATGGTCGCCCGCCTGGCGCTCGCCGGGTCGTGCTCGGCGTCCTCGGTCACGTCATCGGAATAGGACTCGCTGCCCTCGGTGCGCCGCTGGATCCAGTGCGACATGCCCAGCCCGGTGAGCCAGACGGTGGCGGCCATCGGGATCCCGGCGCTGAGCAGGTATTCGCCGTAGCCGATCTGCGCGGTGCCCATGATCGTGACCACCGGTGGCGTGAACGGTCCCGTGACCAGGCCTGCCGCGGTTCCGGCGTGGAACATCGCGGCCATCGACGGCGGGGTCAGCCGCATCGCGGCTGCGATCGGTAGCACGATCGGCACCAGCAGGGCGCTCGCACCCGACAGCGTGCCCAGCGCCGCGCCCAGCAGCGTCGCCGACAGCATCACGCCGATCCGGAACCGCAGCGGGGTGCTGATTCCGATGCCGTGCAACACCATCCGGACCATCGTGCCGGCCGCGCCGGTCTCGGTGACGACCCGGCCGAGGCCGCCGCCGAGCAGGATGATCATGCCCACCACCGCGATGAACGAGCCCAGAGACTCGCTCATCAGCTTGCCCAGCTCCAGCGGCGCGGTGCCGGTTTCCAGTGCTGCGACGACAAGCGCGGCGAGGGTGGCGAGCACGACGTCGACGTCGAGCAGGACGAGGATCGCGTACACCACGATCGGCGTCAGGCCCCACAAGGTGCCCGCGCCGCCGGTGGCGAGGATCGCCGCGCCGGCGGCGATCGCGGCGCCGAAAACGGCTGCGGCGGCGCGTGGTTTCCAGGTCGCGACCGGTGCCGTCATCACTGCTGCCCCTCGTCCAGCGCGCTCAGGTCGACCGAACCGCCAGGCATCACCCGCCGCGTGTTGCGGTAGCTGTAGAGGCCGTAGACGAGCAGGCCGACGACCAGCCAGCCGGCGAAGCGCAGCCAGGTCTCCCCGGCCAGGAACGACATCAGCCAGGCGGAGAACAGCACGCCGAGGACCGGCACCACCGGCATGCCCGGGCAGCGGAAGCTGCGGGGCAGGTCGGGCCTGCGGTAGCGCAGCACCACGACCGCGGCGCAGACCAGGACGAACGCGAACAGCACGCCGATGTTGGTCAGCTCGGCGGCCTCCTGCACCGGCAGCAGGCCGGCCAGCACTGCCGCGACGATGCCGAGGATCCACGTCGCGCGGTGCGGCACCCGGCGGACCGGGTGCAGTTCGCCGAACCACTTCGGCATCAGGCCGTCGCGGCTGAGCGCATACCACAGCCGGGAGGCGCCCATCATGAACGAGAAGCTCACCGTGACGATGCCGAGGATCGCGCCGACCGCGATCACGGTCGCGACGCCCGACATGCCGACGCTGGCGAACGCGCTGGAGAAACCGCTGTCCGGGTTGACCTCGTGGTAGGGCACCATGCCGGTCAGCACGATGCAGGCGCCGACGTAGAGCACCATCGAGATGGCCAGCGACCAGACCATCGCCTTCGGCATCAGCTTGCGGGCCTCGACGGATTCCTCGGCGGCGGTGGACAGCGCGTCGTAGCCGAACACCGCGAAGAACACCGTGGCCGCCCCGGTGACCGCGCCGCCCCAGCCGAAGGGCGCGAACGGCGTCAGGTTCCCGAAGTCCACTTGGGACAGTCCGACGACCACGACGAGCAGCACCACGGCGATCTTCACGACGGTGAGCGCCACGTCGACCTTCGCCGAGGTCTTCGTGCCGCGGTTGAGCAGCCAGGCCACGCCGAGGCAGATCAGCATCGCGATCAGGTCCACCCGGTGCCCCTCGCCGGTGCCGGGCGCGCCGAGCATCCAGGCGGGCAGGTCGACGCCGATGGCGTCCAGCAGGAACCCGGCGTAGCCGGACATGCCGATGGAGACGGTCGCGACGATCGCGGTGTACTCCAGCAGCAGGTCCCAGCCGATGATCCAACCGACGACCTCGCCGAGCACGGCGGCGGCGTAGGTGTAGGACGATCCGGCGCGCGGCACCATCCCGGCGAACTCGGCGTAGGCGAAGGCGGCGCACAGCGAAGCGGCGCCGGCGATCAGGAACGACACCAGCACGGCGGGACCGGCGACGTCGCGGGCGACGGCCCCGGCGAGGCTGAAGATCCCGGCGCCGATGATGGCGCCGACGCCGATCATGGTCAGCTGCGGCAACCCGAGCACGCGAAGCATCCGCCGGTCGCCCTGCGCCTCGGGTTTCGGCACCGTGCGGCGGAAAATCCCGTTCGGCCCGGTCCCGAACAACGACCCACCGGTCGCGGCTGTCTCATCTCGCACCGAGTACCTCCCCGCTGGCAACGCCGGTTGGCGATCACGCGATGCGGGGATGTTCGTCGATGGGGATCATCCGGGAAAGACGGCGAAGCACGCGGATGCCTTCCCCTGACCACAAGCAGCTCTTCGCCTTTCCCCGCGACGGGCCGGGGTTTCGCTTCAGAGGGAGCCGAGCACGGCGTGGGCCGCGGCGGCGTCCTGCACGCCCAGGCCCACGCTGTTGTAGAACACCACCTCCTCCGCGCTGACGCGCCCCGGGGCTTCGCCCAGCAGCACCGCGCCGAGCGCTCGCAGCTGCGCGCGCTCGATGTCGCCGCGCTCCAGGGCGCGCACGATTGGTCCCGCGTGCGTCGCGGCGGTGTCGACTTCGTCGACGACGACCGCTCCGGCGCGCCGGATCAGCTCCGCGTCCACCTCGCACCGGTGGTGCTCGAAGCTGCCGACGCTGATCACCGTCGCTCCCGCCGCTACCGCGGCGGTCGGGACGACCGGCTCTGCGCTGAGGGTGCAGGCCGCGATCAGCGGCGCTTCGCGGACCGCTTCCTCGGCGCTGGCCACCGCTCGCACCGCGATGCCGAGCTCGGCCGCCAGCTCCGCCGCCGCGGCCTCGCGGCGCGCCGCTTCGCGGCTGTAGATCCGGACTTCGCGCAGTTCGCGCACGCGCGCGATCGCGCGGACGTGCGCTCTTGCCTGCACTCCGGAGCCGAGGATCGCGAGTTCGTCGGCGTCGGGGACCGCGAGTGCGTCGGCGGCGACGGCGCTGCCCGCGGCGGTGCGGATCTCGGTGAGCGCGGTGGCCTGCATGGTGGCCACCGGTTGGCCGGTGGTCGCGTCCAGGACCAGCACCGTCGCCGAGATCGCCGGCAGTCCCCGGTCGGCGTTGCCGGGGTGGACCGCGACCAGCTTGCTGACCGCTCCGTGCCTCGGCGACAGGCGGCTGAGGTAGCACAGCGTCGTGTCGGTGCCCGTTCGGATGGCGACCTTCTCGGCGAGCTGCGCTTCGCCGCGACCGAGTGATTCGAACGCCAGCCGCTGCGAGGCGATGGCGGTGTCCAGGTCCAGCGCCGCGGCCACGTCGGCGTCGCTCCACACGTCCATGCGCGGCACGCTGCCACACCTCCGGCCGCAGCGGTAGAGATCGACATCTCGGCGCGTGGAGATCATCGCGAGCAGAAGTCGCGCTTTCGCTCAGGGGGAGAAGAAATCACTCTTCTGATTCTCCGCGAAGACGCCTCCGGGGATTTACGGTGATCCCGACGGCGGAGGTGTCCCGCGGCACACCTGCGCGCGAGTACCCCAACGAGCTGGAAGAGGTGCATGTCGGTGCAGTCGACGTTGAGCTCCGTGATCGGTCCGGACGCCCCCGCCCGGGTCGACGGCGGAGGCGAGTACCTCTCGCGCAACCCGGCGAACCTGGAGGACGTCGTCGCCGAGGTATCACTCGGCGGACCCGAGACGCTGCTGGCCGCGACCGAGCAGGCGCAGCGGGCGCAGCGCGAGTGGGCGCAGGTGCCCGCGCCGGTGCGCGGTCGGGTGGTGGCCGGGCTGGGTCGGTTGGTCGAGGCGAACAAGGAGTCGCTGGCGCGGCTGGTGACCCGGGAGATAGGCAAGCCCTACGCCGAGGCGCTCGGCGAGGTGCAGGAGATCATCGACACCTGCGACTTCTTCCTCGGCGAGGGCCGCAGGCTCTACGGGCAGACGGTGCCCTCGGAGATGCCGGACAAGCAGCTGTTCACCTTCCGCGTGCCGGTGGGCGTCGCGGTGGTGATCACCGCGGGCAACTTCCCGGTCGCGGTGCCGTCCTGGTACATGGTGCCCGCGCTGCTGTGCGGCAACGCCGTGGTGTGGAAGCCCGCCGAGTACGCCGCGGGCGCGGCGCGGGCGCTGGCCGAGCTGGCCTGGCGCGCCGGAGTGCCCAAGGGCGTGCTCAACCTCGTCTACACCGATGGCGAGGCAACCTTCGAGGGCCTGGAGTCCGCGCTGGCGGCGGGCACCGTCAACAAGGTCGGCTTCACCGGTTCCAGCGCGGTCGGCTCGCGGGTCGGCGAGCTGTGCGGCCGGTACCTGCAGAGCCCGTGCCTGGAGCTGGGCGGCAAGAACCCGATGATCGTCACCCCGGACGCGGAGCTCGACCTGGCCGTGGAGGGCGCGTTGTTCTCCGGGTGGGGCACCGCCGGGCAGCGCTGCACCTCGCTGGGCAACCTGATCGTGCACCGCGACGTGCACGACGAGTTCGTCCAGCGGCTGGACGCGTCGCTGCGCGCGGCCACCATCGGCGACCCGGCAGGCGACGTGCTCTACGGCCCGATGCTGGACCAGAAATTCGCCGACAACTTCGAGAGCATCCTGGGCAACATCGCCGAGCACCACACCGTGCTGGGTTCGGAGTCGGTCGGCCGGATCACCGATTCGGCGCCGCGCAAGGGCTTCCAGGGCGATCCGTCGACCGGGCTGTACTACCACCCGGTGCTGCTGGACGGGCTGCGCCCGGACGACCACGTGTTCCGCAACGAGACCTTCGGCCCGATCGTCGGCGTCACCACCTACGACACGCTGGACGAGGCCATCGAGCTGGGCAACGCCCCGGGCTACGGGCTGTCCGCGGCGATCTACACCACCAACCCGGCCACCGCGTTCCGGTTCCGGCAGGGCATCGGCGCGGGCATGGTCAGCGTGAACAACTCGACCTCCGGCGCGGAGGCGCACCTGCCCTTCGGCGGCAACGGCAAGTCCGGCAACGGCAGCCGCCAGTCCGGCGTCTGGGTGCTCGACCAGTTCACCCGCTGGCAGTCGTTGAACTGGGACTTCTCCGGCAAGCTGCAGAAGGCGCAGATGGACGTCGACACCGTCGAGCCGGAGCTGGACTTCCGGCTGCCACCGGAACTCGGCGGTGCCCGGTGATGTTGCCGGGCCGGGCCGAGGTCGTCGTGATCGGCGGCGGGGTGGTGGGCGTCAGCACCGCCTTCCACCTCGCCGAGGCCGGCGTGGACGTGCTCCTGCTGGAGCGCGACGAGCTCGGCGCGGGCAGCACCAGCAAAGCCGCCGGCGGGGTGCGGGCGCAGTTCTCCGACCCGGTCAACATCGAGCTCGGGCAGCGCAGCCTGCGGGCGTTCGAGGACTTCGCGCGGCGGCCCGGCGGCGAGATCGACCTCAAGCAGTCCGGTTACCTGTTCCTGCTGTCGGATCCCGCCGACGTCGCGGCGTTCGAGCGCGGTGTGCGGCTGCAGAACGAGTTCGGCGTGCCCAGCCGGATGCTGACCGTCCGGGAGGCCTGCGAGCTCTCGCCGTACATCGTGCCGGAAGGGCTGCGGGCGGCCGCCTTCTCCCCCACCGACGGGCACTGCACGCCCGAGGCCGTGGTGCAGGGGTACGCGCAGGGCGCCCGTCGCCACGGCGCCCTGCTGCGGCGGAACTGCCCGGTGACCGGCATCGAGGTCAGCCGCGGCGAGATAACCGCGGTGCACACCGACTTCGGCTCCGTCGAAACGTCCACAGTGGTCTGCGCGGCGGGCGCCTGGTCGGCGGCGGTCGGCGAATTCGCCGGCGTCGAGCTGCCCGTTCGCCCGCTGCGCCGGCAGATCCTGGTCACCGAGCCGGTGCCCGGCCTGCCGCCGCGGCTGCCGTTCACCATCGACTTCGGGACCAGCTTCTACTTCCACGACGAGGGCCCGGGCCTGCTCATCGGCATGTCCGACCCCGACGAGGAGTACGGCTTCCGGCTCAACACCGACGACCGCTGGCTCGGGCGGCTCGCCGACGCCGTGGCGCGGCGCGCGCCGCGACTGGCCGACATCGGCGTGGCGCACGGCTGGGCCGGGCTCTACGAGATGACGCCCGACCACAACGCGCTGGTCGGCGAGGCGGCGGGACCGAGCCGGTTCTTCTACGCCACCGGCTTCTCCGGCCACGGCTTCCTGCAGGGGCCGGCGATCGGCGAGGTGATGCGCGACCTCGTGCTCGGCCGCCGGCCGGTCGTCGACGTCTCCGGCCTCGACGTCCGCCGCTTCGCCGGCGCCGCGGTCCGCCCCGAACACAACTGCGTCTGACCTTCCCCACTGTCCTATCTGGACCGACCACATCCCCCGATTCGGGCTGCGCGCGGCGCGGCCGACGAAGGAGCGCGAACCGTGCGTGATCTGTTGCAGGAGATCGACGAGTGGGGCCCGGAAAAGGTCGTGTGCGTCTCGGACGCGCGCACCGGCATGCGGGGCGTGCTGGTCATCGACAACACCGCCCGCGGCACCGGCAAGGGCGGCACCCGGATGAGCCCGACCGTCACCGTCGGCGAGATCGCCCGGCTGGCCCGCGTGATGACCTGGAAGTGGGCCGCGGTCGACCTGTTCCACGGCGGCGCGAAGGCCGGTATCTTCGCCGACCCGGACGCGCCGGACAAGGAGCGGATCGTGCGGGCCTTCGCGCGGCGGCTGGCCGACCAGATCCCGGCCAGCTACGTCGCCGGGCTGGACATGGGGATGACCGAGCACGACGCGGCGATCATCCAGGACGAGCTCGGCGATCGCGGCGCGGCGGTCGGGGTGCCCGAATCGCTGGGCGGCGTGCCCTACGACCAGCTGGGCGTGACCGGTCACGGCGTCGCCGAGGCCGTGGACGCGGCGCTGGCCCGGCAGGGCCGCAGCGTGGCCGGCGCACGGGTGGCGGTGCAGGGATTCGGTGCCGTCGGGGCGGCTGCTGCGAAGCGGCTGCACGAGCTCGGCGCGCAGCTGGTGGCGCTGTCCACGATCGACGGATCGGTGCACGATCCGGCCGGGCTCGACGTGCCGCGGTGGCTGGACGCCCGCGCCGAGTTCGGCGACACGTGCGTGGCGAAGGCCTCGGCGCAGCAGCGGATTCCGCGCGGCGAGGAACTCCTGGTGGACTGCGACGTGCTGATCCCGGCCGCCGGGCAGGACGTCATCGACGAAACCGTCGCCGCCGGCATCCGGGCCGGGCTGATCGTGGAGGGCGCGAACCTGCCGACCACGCCCGAGGCCCGCCAGCGGCTGGCGGCCCGCGAGATCACCGTGGTGCCGGACTTCATCGCCAACGCCGGCGGCGCCATCGCGGCCGGTTTCGCGATGGACGCGCGGTATTCCGCGTTCCGGCCGGAGCCGACCGCGATCCTGCGGGCGGTCGCGGAGCGCACCCGCAACAACACCGTGCTGGTGCTGGACACCGCGCAGGCCGACGGCGTGCTACCGCACCAGGCGGCGCTGGACCTGGCCAAGCAGCGGGTGCGGACGGCGATGCAGCTGCGCGGCCGATTGCCCAGAACCGCGGCCGTGTGACGGCTGCCTTGAACCCACATCGCGCGGCTCCGCAAGTTCCATTGAAATCGAAGGTTCGATTTCAATGGAACTTGCGGCTGCCGACACCCGGGGCGAGCCGGCCTCAGGTGCGTGGCTTGGAAGACGAGAGGGGGCAGGCGTGCTCAACCCGATCCACCTGAGAACTCTGCAGGAATGCGTCCGCACCGGCTCGTTCGCCGAGGCCGGGCGGGTGCTCGGCTACACCGCTTCGGCGGTGTCGCAGCAGATGGTGCTGTTAGAACGCGCGGTCGGCGCGCCGCTTTTCGAACGCTCGGCGCGCAGCGCCCGCAGCACCGCGCTGGCGATCCGGCTCGCCGACCGCAGCCGCGACGCGCTCGGCGCGCTCGACTCGCTGGAGCGCGAGGTGCGGGCGATGGTCGCCGGCGAGGAAGGCAGCCTGCGGCTGGCCAGCTTCGCCACCGCCAACGCGCGGGTGCTGCCGGACGTGCTGGCCGCCGTGGTCGCCGAGCGGCCCAGCGCCGAGGTGCAGCTCGACGAGGGCGAGCCGGACGAGGTGCTCGGCGATGTGCTGGACGGCATCCTGGACGCGGCGGTGGTCTTCGAGTACGACCTCGATCCGCGGCAGTGGCCGATCGAGCTGTGCGTGGAGGAGCTGATGGCCGAGCCGCTGCGGCTGGCGCTGCCCGAGACGCACCGGCTGGCCGGCGCCGCGGAGGTGGAGCTGCGCGAGCTCGCCGGCGACGCCTGGATCTGCACTCGGCAGGACACCGCGGGCGCGCGGGCGCTGGTGCGGCTGGCCGCCGCGGCCGGCTTCGTGCCGCGGATCACCTTCCGCAGCAACGACTACTCGGTGATCCGGGACCTGGTGGCCCGCGACCTCGGGGTCGCGGTGCTGCCCGGGCTGGCGATCCCCGACGACCACGTGCGCATCTCCCGGATCGCCGGCTGGCAGCCGCACCGCAGGGTGAAGGCCCTGTACCGCAAGCAGAACACCAACCCGCTGCTGCCGATCGCGCTGGAATGCCTGGCCAAGGCCTGCGCCCAGGTGGCCAACGACTGGCACGCGGAACCGAGCGCGTAGTTAGGTCGTGAGCGGTGACTCCGGTTCTTACCGGAATCTTCACTCACGAGCGGCGTCCCTCAGGACACGGAGGATCGATGAGCGACAAGACCGAGCCCGTTGACGAGTTCTTCCGGGCCGCGGTGGCCGGTTGGTCCGCTCGGCCGTCGACCGGGCCGGGCGAGGAGCTGCTGGCGTTGTTCGACTCGCAGGCCGGCAGCCGGCACCTGGACTTCCAGGCGCGGCAGCTCGGTTCGCAGGGCAAGGGCTTCTACAGCATCGGCTCGTCCGGGCACGAGTCCAACGCCGCGGTCGCCGCCGCGCTGCGGCCGACCGATCCGGCGCTGCTGCACTACCGCTCCGGCGGCTTCTACGTCCACCGCGGTCGGCAGGTGCCGGGCCAGCATCCGCTGCGCGACGTGCTGCTGGGCATCGTCGCCTCGGCCGACGAACCGATCTCCGCCGGGCGCCACAAGGTGTTCGGCAACGCCGAGCTGTCCGTCATCCCGCAGACCTCGACCATCGCCTCGCACCTGCCCCGCGCCGTCGGCCTGGCGTTCTCCCTGGGACGCGCGGCCAAGCTGGGCGTCCCGACCGCGTGGCCGGCGGATTCGGTGGTGGTGTGCAGCTTCGGTGATGCCTCGGCGAACCACTCGACCGCGACCGGCGCGATCAACTCGGCGCTGCACTGCGCCTTCCAGGGCCTGCCGATGCCGCTGCTGCTGGTCTGCGAGGACAACGGCATCGGGATCAGCGTGCGCACCCCGCAGGGCTGGATCGGGTCCTCTTACGGCAACCGCGCCGGCCTGCGGTACTTCACGGTCGACGGCGCCGATCCGGTGCAGTGCCTGGCGGTCGCGCGGGAGGCCGCGGACTGGGTTCGTGAGCACCGCGCCCCGGCGTTCCTGCACCTGCGGACGGTGCGGTTGATGGGGCACGCCGGGTCGGACGTGGAATCCGGCTACCGGTCGCGCACCGAGATCACCGCGGACTACCGGCGCGATCCGCTGCTCGGCACGGCGAAAGCGCTGGTGGAAAACGGGATTCTGCGCCCCGACGAGGTGCTCGCGCGCTACGAGGACAAGCGGGCCGAGGTCGCGCGCATCGCGGAGGACGCGCTCGGCCGCCGCAAGCTGGGCAGCGCCGCCGAGGTGATGGCGTCGATCTGCCAGGACCGGCCGGACGTCGTCGCGCGCCGGGCGGGCGAGATCTCGCCGCGGCGCGCGGAAGTCTTCGGCGATCAGGTGCCGGAAGCCGAGGGCCCGCTGACCCTGGCACAGGCGATCAACCGGTCGCTAGCCGAAGAACTGGGCCGCGACCCGAGCGTCGTGGCCTTCGGCGAGGACGTCGCCCGCAAGGGCGGCGTGTACGGGGTGACGCGCGGGCTGCGCAAGAAGTTCGGTGGCACCAAGGTGTTCGACACGCTGCTGGACGAGCAGAGCATCCTGGGCACCGCGCTCGGTGCGGGACTCGTGGGGCTGTTGCCGATCCCCGAGATCCAGTACCTCGCGTACGTGCACAACGCGGCCGACCAGTTGCGCGGTGAGGGCAGCACACTGAGCTTCTTCTCCAACGGCCAGTACCGGAATCCGATGGTCGTGCGCATCGCCGGTTACGGCTACCAGAAGGGTTTCGGCGGGCACTTCCACAACGACGACAGCGTCGCCGCGCTGCGCGACCTGCCTGGCGTCGTGGTCGCGTCGCCGTCACGGCCCGACGATGCCGCCGCGATGCTGCGCACCTGCGTCGCCGCCGCGCACGAGGACGGCCGGGTGTGCGTGTTCCTGGAGCCCATCGCGCTGTACCACACGCGTGACCTGCACGAATCCGGCGACGGCGAGTGGCTGGCGCAGTATCCCGCGCCCGGTGAGCACCACGTGCCGATCGGGCGGGCCCGCGAGTACGGCGACGGCGAGGACCTGACGCTGGTCAGCTTCGGCAACGGCGTGCCGATGAGCCTGCGGGTCGCGAAGCGGTTGCAGGAGCGCGGCATCGGGGCGCGGGTGCTGGACCTGCGCTGGCTGGCGCCGCTGCCGGCCGAAGACCTGCTGGCCGCGGCGCGCGCGACCGGCCGGGTGCTGGTGGTGGACGAAACCCGCCGCAGCGGAGGCGTTTCCGAGCCGGTGGTGACGGCGCTCGTCGACGGCGGCTTCGCCGGGCCGATCGCCCGCGTCACCAGCGAGGACAGCTTCATCCCGCTCGGCGCGGCGGCCTACCACGTCCTGCTCGACGAAGACACCATCGAGACGGCGGCCCTGGAACTCGCGAAGCGGTGACGGGGCACGGTTTCCGCTGGTCCCGGGGCCGTGAGTCTTTTGGGCTGCTATAGAGGCTGTTTTGGAAGGGGTTGTGTGTGGTTGTGATATGTGGCTGATGATCACGTGTGAGGGCGTGTCGTAGCCGCAGACAAGGGC
>NZ_JBFAKG010000076.1:6519-53060 GCF_040655595.1 Saccharopolyspora sp. NPDC050389 | reverse complement strand
TAGTCGGCGAAACTCGCGGGCATGGCCTCGTCGTAGGCGTCCCACCAACCGCGCCGCCGGGCGTCGCGAGCCGTCTTCGCCAGCCACTCGGCTACTTCGGGTTCAGCTCGGTAGAGATCGCACAGCACGCGGACGTCCGATACCGAAACGCCGATGTTCGCGGTCTCTACTTTGGACACCTTCGACCGCGACCAGTCCATCTCCTGCATGACCTGATCGGGAGTCACTCCTGCTTGCTCGCGAAGGCTCCGCAACGTGGCCGCGAGGCGGCGCTTGCGAACTGTCGGCAAAGAGCGCTTGGCCATGCGCACACCGTATCCGATCACCCGATACGGGCTGATTGGAAAATTTTCCAATCAGATATGTTGCCCGCTGATCTCGATGCTGACACTCTCTGTGTTGTCAAGGCAACGAAGAGTAGCGACAAGCTGAGGGGGTCCCAGTGTCCGACTACTTGACCTACGTCTGGCGCCCGGTCACGGGAGGCCGCCACGCTTTCCCCATCACAGCAACGAAAACCCCTGCGGGTGTGCCGTTGGTGGCGTTCTGCGGAGCGGAGGCGGACGCAGCAGAGCTGCACGACAGGTCCGAAGTGGACTGGATCAGAGAGAACACGTGCATGCGCTGCTGGCGCATCCTCGCCGCCCGCCCCTGATCACCCGGTGGCTGTGCAATTTCGCGAGAAATTGACCGTCACCTGGGTGAACGTCAATTTCTCGTGAAATTGCACCCACTCACATCACGGAAGGAACCCTTGTCATGTTCTGGATTCAGCTCAGCACGTTCGTCCTGTTCAACCTGTTGATCCTGGCGATGCTCGCCAGTCAGCTGCCCGCGCGGGCGATCGCGTTCTCGGCAGGTCAGCATGCCGGAGGTGGCGAAGGCGCTTACACGGTTTGGCACCTCATAGCCGACATCGAAGCCGAAACCCGAGTGGCCGAAGAGCATCGGGCGGAACGAGAACCTCCCGGCATACCACCGGGATTCCCCACCGCGGACCCCGACGAACCCGTCGACTTCGACGAGCCCACTGGGCGGCACCACCTGCGTGCCTGAATGCTCGTGAGTGTTTGTTCCGGTTCTTACCGGAGCAAACACTCACGAAACCTGCTTCCCAAGCCGGGCCGGTGCGGTGACCTTTCCCCGACCTCCGCCGCACTGGCCCATCCCGGTGGCCGGGCGCGTATTCCCCTCCGCAACGTGCCCGGTCACCGACCAATTCCCATGTCGTTCCCCCGCGCTTTCCCCGCGTCGTCAGAGCCTCCGCGTCTCGGCCAGTCGCATCAGCTTCATCGCCGCCACGCGGTCTCCCACCGCTCCCGGCAGTTCGTGCAGCCCCGGATCGTGCTGTTCGGCGAGAAGCTGGTCGGCTCCCAGCAGTGCCAGCGCGACCTGGAGCTCGGTGACCTCGGTGGTCTGCTCGCCGACACCGGGTGGCCCGGTGCCGTCCCCTGCGAAGTAGATCCGGGTGCCTCGACCCAGCTCGTATTCGGTGAGGCCGGGCCGGATGTGCGTGCGCGCGGCGCTGACTCCGTCGAGCCCGTGCACGATCTGCTCGGCGAGCCGGGGATCCACCACGGCAGCCAGGGAACCGTCCGGCAGCGAGGTGATGTCCACCAGCGACGGCTGGCCGGTGAAGATGACCATCGACGCCTCGGTGACCGCCGCGTCGCGGGACCGGACCTCGTGGCCCTGGAAGTGGGCTCCGAGCGCTTCGACCGGGTCGGGCTCCACGACCACCACCCGCATGCCCATCGCGGTGCAGTAGCCCGCCACCATGCGGCCCACCGCGCCGAACCCGATGACCGCGACGCGCCGTCCCGCCGGCTGCAGGTCGGCGCACGCCATGACCTGCCACAGGGCCCGCTGCCGCGCCTCCGCCAGGTGGAGCAGCGCGAACATCCGCGGCGGGTGGGCTTCGAGCACCGGGATGTCCAGCCGGATGTTCAACGGCGCCGATTCGGTGCGGTTGACCACCCCGAGCAGCGCCCTGGTGATGTCGGGCCCGGCGCGATGCGCGATCCGGGTCAGGAAGCCGTCGTGGTCGAAGAGCAGGTCCGGCGCGAATTCCCGCAGCACCGCCTCCGCTTCGGCCTGCCCCAGCAGGTTCTCGTCGTCGCTCGCCGCGGTGCCGCGGTGGGCGAGGTGCACCTCGCAGCCCAGTTCGCCCAGCGCCCTCGCTAGAACGAGGTCGGCACCGCCGGGATCGACCAGCACGAGGGCCTTGCGGTCGCGCATCGGCACGCCGCACCACTGCGCGAGCAGCTCGCGCAGCGCGGGCATCTGCTCGATCCGCCAGTCTGGGTGGACCGCCATCGCCGTGTCGGTCATCGCACCGTCACCGCCTCCACGTCGCCGGGCATCGAGATGCCGAGGCTCGCGAGGCGCGCGCGGGCGATGGCGTCGTCGACTTCGGGCGGCAGCGAATGCACCCCCGGCGGGATCTCGCCCCGGGCGAGCAGTCGTGCGCCGAGCGCCTGCACCGCGAACGTCAGGTCGATGACCTCGATCTGGTTTCCCGCCCCGCCGCTGATGTTCACCAAGGCCCCCTCGCAGAGCACGTTGATCCGCTTCGCCCCCAGCCGGTAGCAGGTGAGGTGCTCCGACACCGGCTCGCCGACCGCGCCCGCCGCGACGAGGCCGGGCAGGTCGATCTCGAAGTCGCTGTGCCCGGCGTTGGCCAGCACGACCCCGTCGTCGAGCAGGTCGAAGTCCGCGCCCTCGAGCACGTGCTCCACGCCGGTGGCCGTGATCACCAGGTCCGCGCCCGGCAGGCAGGTGGCGTGGTCGCCGACGGCCATGCCGTCCATGTGCGCTTCCAGCGCGCTCACCGGATCGATCTCGATCACCGACACGGCCGCGCCCAGCGCCCTGGCGTAGATCGCCAGGCCCCGGCCCACCCAGCCGTATCCGAGGATCGCGATCCGCTTGCCGGACAAGAGCATTCCGGTGAGCCGGGAGATCGCCAGCAAGGTGGTCTGGCCGGTGGAGTGCCGGTTGTCGAAGAGGTGCTTGCAGCGCGCCTCGTCGACGGTCAGCGAGGGCGGGAGCCGGACGGTGCCCGCTGCCGCCAGCTCGCGCATCCGCACGGTGCCGGTCGTGGTCTTCTCGCAGATGCCCCGCACCTTGGCGAGTTTCTCGGGCTGGTGCTCCGCCATCAGCACGACGAGTTCGACGCCGTCGTCGAGGATGAGGTCCGGTTCCGAGTCGCCGATGGCGAGCAGGCCAGCGCGCCAGTCCTCGACCGGCTCGCCGCGCCGCCCCACGGTCTCGATGCCGTGCCGCCGGAGGTGCTCCACCACGTCGTCCCGGGTGGTGCGCGGATTGCTGCCGCCCACCACGACCTCGGCCCCGGCGTCCTGCAGGACGGTCGCCAGGAATCCGGTCTTCGGGTCGAGGTGCAGGGCCACCGCCACCCGCAGGCCCTGGAAGGAGCCGTCGCCGACCAGCTCCCGGACGTAGGAATCCAGCAGCGGGGAGTTCCGCTGGATCCACGCCATCTCGCCGGCGACGCCGCCGGAGTCGGGAACGGTCACGGTGTCGTGGTGGTCCACGTCGGCCTCCCGGTGTCTTGGTCCGGCTGTCGGTGGCCCAGCAGCGCGGTCACGGCGTCGTGCAGGTTTTCGGCGATCGGCACGCCCAGCGCCTCGAAGTGCTCCCGGGAGTGGAGCGCGTCTCGGCCCGCGTGGTACAGCACGCAGTGCGCGCCGCACTCCCGCGCGGCCAGCGCGTCGTCCACGCTGTCGCCGACGAGGAGCACGCGCTCCGGGCGCGCACCGATCTCGGCCAGGTGCCGCTCGAGGTGCGGTGCCTTCTTCGCGGCCTCGTCGGTGCGCAGCCCGTCGATCCGCCGGAAGAACGCGGTGATCTCCGCGGTCTCGACCAGCGGCAGCAGTTTTTCGTGCGGGTACATCGAAAGCAGCGACTGGGCGAAACCCGCCTCGCCGCACCGCTGCAAGACGTCGCGGGCCTGCGGGTGCAGGCCGACGTTCTCCCGGTAGCGGACGTAGGTCTCCTGGAAGGCCTCGGCCAGCCACTGCTGCTCGTCGTCGCTGAGATCGCGCTCGGCGAGCCGGTCGTAGAACAGCGGGATGGGCTGGGTGTGGCGCTCCTGGTAGCGGGCTCGCGTGACGGCCGGCAGCCCCGCTCGGGCGAAGATGTCGATCGTGGCGTCGATCAGCGCGGCGGTGTCGGCGAATAGTGTGCCGTTCCAGTCCCACACGATGTGGTCGATCTCGGCGAAGCGCGTCAAGTCGTTCTCCTTTCCACGCGCGGCATCGGCGGATTCAGCGGACGTGTTCTGGTACGGGGTGTTCACGGGGAGAGCTACTACCAGAAGACGCTTGTCCCGGAAGGGCTTCGTCCGGATTCCTACGCCATTCGGGTGGCAGGTGGGACACGTCGCCCAGCCCGCGCAGCCGCACGCGGTCCTGGTCGAAGGTGAGCTCGGTGACCGAACCGACCGGTGCCGCGGCCAGGTCGCGGTAGCGGGACAGCGGGATGCCCAGCAGGAAGCAGGCGGCCAACCGGACCGGGGCCTTGTGCGTCACCACGGCCACCGCGCGGCCCCGTCCGAGCGCATCGCGGACTGCCGCGACCACCCGCGCCGCCACCTCCAGGCCGGATTCGCCGCCCGGCGGGCAGTGCAGCGCCGGATTGCGCTTCCAGGACTCGTAGCGCTCGTCGCCGTGCAGGTCGGCCGGTTTCTTGCTCTCCCAAGCACCGAAGGACAATTCGCGCAGGCGATCGTCCACTTCGTACTCTCCCGTGCCGCGCGTCAGCTGCTCGGCGGTCGCCCTGGCCCGGGTGGCGGGGCTGCTCAGGACGAGGTCGACGCCGTCGAGCGCGGGATGGCCGGCCAGGTGCCGCGCCATGATCTCGCCGGTGGCGGTCAGCGTCGCGTCGTGCGCGCCGCAGAACCTGCCCTCGACGGTGCATTGCGTCTGCGCGTGCCGGATGAGCAGGAGGCGGCCGGGGGCGGGCGGCGAAGTGCGTTGGGGATTCATGGTTTCTTCCGCATCGGTAGGGGTCATCGGGGCGGGTTGTCGCCGCGCAGGCGGAGCCGCATCGCCGAGGCGATCGCCGACAGGGCGTAATCCCCGGACTGGCCGGGCATCGCCCCGACGGACGGGCGCGCGGCCGCCGACTCGCGCAGCGCTTCGCAGGTCGCGTGGAGCTGGGTGGCGAACGAGATGTCCTGCGCCGCGTACGGGGTCGGCTCGCCGTGCGGGTGCGACAACTCCTTGTCGGGCAAGGCGATCCGGATGACCCGCTCGTGCGTCAGGTGCGCCATCCGCAGGCCGGCCACGCCGGTCCGCCACTTCGCGGCGGTCCGGTGCAGCGCGCCGGCGTCGATCTCCTGGGCCTCCGACGCGACCACGAGCGCGCCGGTGCGCATCTTCCCCAGGTGCGTTTCCCGGAGCGTGTCGGCGTGACCGGTGGTGGTGCAGATGATGTCGGCGATCTTGGCGGCGTCCTCCATCGGGAGCACGTCGAAGCCGTCGAGGACCGCCATCAGTGCTCTAGTCGGCTGGACCTCGGTCACCACCACCCGCGCGCCGATCCCGCCGGCCCGGGCCGCGACCCGGGAGCCCACCGCGCCGTACCCGGCGACCGCCACCACCTGTCCGGCGATGGGTTCGCCGCCGACCACGCCGATGACGTCGATCAGCGCCTTCGCGTGCGAGTCGGAGGCGACCACGGCGGCCGTCGAGCGGTCCGCGGTGATCACCGGGAAGCGCAGGTAGGGCCGCTTCTTGATCAGCTGCGCGCCGCGGGTGGTCCGCTCGACGGCGAACTGCGGAGCGGGGAATTCGACGAACTCCTCGTGCATGGCGGTGGTCAGCACCGCGTCGTCGTCGAGAAGCGCCGTCGGCCCCTCCCGCCACGCCGCCAGCGAGCTCCGGATCGCCGAGCGAACGCCGCCGGGCCCGGTCGGATCGTGCACCACGCAACCGGATTCGCGCAGGTGGTCGGCCACCTCCCGGTCGAAGTGCCGCGCGCTCGTCGCGCACCACACGACGCCGGCGCCCATCGCCCGGGCGGTGTGCGCGGCGACCGCCGAACCGGCCGTCACCAGGCCCGCGATCAGCAGCCGCCGGCCGGCCAGCGGCTTCGAGGAGCTGAAGTCCCGGCGCAGCGCGGCGAGCGCCGGCATCGAGTCCTCCGCGAGGTCGAGCCGGGCGAACGCCGTCGTGCCGCCGATGTAGCCGCCGCGCGAGCTGCCGCCCTGGTCGTCCAGCGGCGAGCGCATGCCCGAGCCGTACGGCGGGCGCGGGCGCGCGGCGACCTCGGCGTCCCAGCCCACGCCGAGCTGGCGGAGTTTCCGGCGCGCAACCTCCTCGTCCTGCTCCTGGTCGACCTCGTGCACGCCGGGGCCGAAGTCGCTCGCCTTGTCGGCCAGGTGCAGCACCGCGAGCGCCTGGTTGGTGAAGGTCAGGTCCATCGCCTCGCTCGGGTTGCCCTCGGCCGCGTCGAGGTTGACCAACCCGCCGCCGGAGAGCAGGTCCACGTGCCTGCCGTCGGTGAGGAAGTGCCGCTGGACGTGCGGCCCGACCTCCGTCACGTAGTCGGTTCGCCTCGCCAGGTCCGCCAGGTTGATCTCGACGACCGAGTGGCCGGTGTTGCACAGGATCGCGCCGGAGGGCAGCAGGTCGAGGTGTTCGCCGGTGACGACGTCGGGCTGGCCCGTCGCGGTGCACACCAGGTCGGCGTTCCGGGCGGCCACGGCCATCGACTGCACGTCGAAGCCGTCGAGCCTGGCCCGGATCGCCGTCAGCTCGCTGCGGCAGGTGATCGTCACGCGGGCACCCATGCCGCGGGCGCGCCGGGCCAGCCCGCGGCCGACGTGCCCGTACCCGCACACCACGAACCGCTTGCCGGCGAGGAAGGTGCCGGTCGCGCGCAGGATTCCGTCCAGTGTGGACTGACCGGTGCCGTGGGTGTTGTCCACCTCCCACTTGGTCACGACGTCGTTGACCAGCAGCACCGGGAAGGTGAGCTGCGGGCGCAGCTCCTCGCGCAGGATCTGGCTGCCCTCGGCGGTTTTCTCGGTCGCGGCGATCAGGTTCGGGAACGCCTCCGGGTTCTGCACGATGGCCCGCAGCATCGACCCGCCGTTGTCGATGGCCAAGGTGGGGCCGCCGTCGAATGCCCGGGCGCATTCGACGACGGCCTCCTGCACGGCCTCCGGGGTCATCCCGCGGCGGCCGAACACCCGCACGCCCGTCTTCGCGAGGGCCGCGGCGACGTCGTCCTGGGTGGAGACCTCGTTGCCGCCGGTCCAGGCGACCTCCGCGCCGGCGGCGGCCAGGAGCTCGACCAGCACGCCGGTCTGCTTGGTGAGGTGCACGCACCCGCTGATCCGGTGCCCGCGCAGCGGAAGGGAAGCGCGGAGATCGGCTTGCAACCCGTCGAGCACGGGCATCTGCGAGCGCGCCGCGCGCAGCGACCCCTCGCCCTTCGCGACGAGCTCGGCATCGATGGGCGATACCTCCCAGGTCATACGATCGCTCCGTCCAGCGCGTGCCTGCACGCGCAGTCGACGTCCTCCGGCAGGGCACCCACGAGGCCGCGGACCATGTCCAGGACGTGCTCGGAGTTGGCGTTGAACGCCTTGAGCACGCCGGCGTGCGAGACGACCTCGGACTCCTCCGCACCGGCCACTTCCTTGGCGGCGACGTCGTAGTCGGTGATGTAGGAGACGTTGGAGTAGCAGAGTTCCAGCTCGCGAGCCAGAACGACCTCCGGGAACTGCGTCATGTTCACGAGGTGCCAGCCCTGGCCGCTGAACCACTTGCTCTCGGCCGCGGTGGAGAATCTCGGCCCCTGGATCACGACCACCGTGCCGTTGCGGTGCACCCGGGTGCCCATCCCGGTGAGGGTTTCGTAGGCCAGCTCGCGCATCCGGTCGCAGTACGGGTAGGCGGAGCTGATGTGCGCGGAGGTGTCGCCGCCGCTGAAGTAGCTGTCCAGCCGGCCCCAGGTGCGGTCGACGAACTGGTCGACCAGCACGAAGTCGCCCTTGCGGTACTCGCGCTGCAGGCTGCCGACGGTGTTGAAGGCGACGACCTGGCGGACGCCGAGCTGCTTGAGCGCCCACAGGTTGGCGCGGTAGGGCAGCTCGGAGGGCAGGAAGTCGTGGTTGCGGCCGTGCCGGGGGAGGAACGCCACGCGCCGCCCGGCGACCTCGGCGATGCTGATCGGCGCGCTCGGCTTGCCGTAGGGAGTGTCGACTTCGACGTCCGTGCTGTCGTCCAGGAACCGGTAGAAGCCGGTTCCACCGATGAGGGCGATCGTTGCGTTTTCCATGATGTGTCTCCTCACTGCCGGCAGGTTCACTTGCGGTGGGAGTCGACGCCGATGTCGGCGCGGACCATCCCGGTGAGCTTGTCGAGTTGTGCGGCGACATGAGGGGTGTCGGCCAACTCGCCGTACAGCCGAATCCCCCCTTCAGTCGAAGACGGGCGCAGCAGGAACCACTGCCCGTCCCCGAGCCAGCACTTGATGCCGTCCACCTCGGTGATCCGCTGCGGCCGGGCGCCGAGGACCTCGGCGAGCGCCCGGACGCCGATCGCCCGCAGCCGGTCCGGCTCGGCCGATCCCGGCACGCGGGTCTCGAACCAGCGCAGCGCGCCGTTGCGCGTGCGAACGTCGTCGACCAGCACGGACAGCGGTGCCCTGGTGCGGTGCAGGACGTCGGCCAGCGCGGCGACGGCGGCGAAGGGATCGCGGTCGAGGCCGTGCTCGGCGAAGCCCAGATCACCGACGCCGCCGCAGGCCGCCGCGGCGAGCCCCTGCGCGAGCAGCGGCGAGAGGTGTTTGAAGCCGATCGGGTGTTCGTCGATCTCGTAGCCGAGCCGCTCGGCGACGCGGTGCACGATCGTGCCGGTGGCGACGGTGATCGCGACCCGCCGCGCCGCGCCGGTCGGCTCGTCCGCGCCGCGATGTTCGAGCAGCAGCGCGAACAACTCGTGCGGCAGCACCGATTCGCCGCGGTCGTCCAGCACGTACATCCGGTCGCCGTCGCCGTCGAGGACGATCCCGAGATCCGCTCCCGAGACGAGGACTTCCTGCGCCGCGCGGGTCCGGCTGGCCGGCGAGGACGGATCCGGGATCAGCCCGCCGAAGTCCGGCATCGGTTGGCAGCCAACGGGAATCGGCCGCCAGCCCAGCGCCGTGCACAGCTTCGCCATCGGAGTTCCAGCGACGCCGTGCAACCCGTCCACGACGACGCGCAGCAGGCGGCGGGCCGGTTCCCGCGCCAGGGCCGCCGCGGCCGTCACGTGCGGATCGGTGAAGTCGGCGGCCGGTTTCCACGTCGTCGTCGCGCGCGCGTCGCCGGGCGGTGGGCTCGCGTCCGCGGGCCGGCTGAGCAGCTCGACCACGCGGCGCTCGGCCTCGCTGGTCAGCGGCGCGCCCGGGGCGACCTTCGCCTTGACGCCGTTCCAGTTCGGCGGGTTGTGGCTGGCCGTGATCAGCAGGGCGGCGTCCGCTGCGCCGGTGCGCACCGCGTGCGTCGCGGTGGGCGTCGGCAGGTGCGGCACCACGGTGTTGCGCCGCACGCCGAGCGCTTGTGCCGCCGCGGCCACCGCGTTCGCCGCGGCTTCGCCCTGCTCACGGCCGTCGAAGCCGATCAGCAGGTCGTCGCAGGGCTGGGCCTGCCGAACGACGCGCAGGATGCATGCGGCCACGGTGGCGGCGTTGGCGGCGGTGAACTCGTCGCCGATCACGCCCCGCCAGCCGTCGGCGCTGGGGCGCGGTCCGAGTGGGGGGTTCACCTGGTTCTCTCCTACGAAGAGGTGCGGATCACGTCAGTGCATCGGCCACTTCGGACAGTGCGGCGAGGTGACCGCGGGCGCCCGGTGCGGTGACCGCCAGCGCGCCTGCCCGGTTTCCCAGCTGGAGGCGGCGCTGCGGCTCGAATCCGGTCAGCGTCGCGAGCACGTAGCTCGCGGCGAAGGCGTCGCCCGCGCCGGTCGGGTCCACCACCTCGACCGGCACCGAAGCGCAGTCCCAGCGCCGCCCCGAGCGCACCAGCCGCGAGCCGCCGTCGCCGAGCGTGATGACGAAGTCCTGGTCGTCCCGGGCCCGGCCGGCGGCCTCCAGCGCCCGCTGGATGTGCCCGAACTCGTCCCGGTTGGCCAGCACGACGTCGCATTCGGGCAACAGGTCGGCGATGACCGGATCCCGGGAGTAGATGCCGCCCGGGTTCCAGCACAGCAGCGGCCGGTGCGGCGCGGCGCGCGCCAGCCGCACCGCCTCCTGCAACGCCGCGCGGCTGGGATCGAACAGCACGACGGCGTCGTAGTCGGCGAAGTCGACGGCGGCGAGGTGGGCCTCGGTGAGCAGTTCGTTGGCGCCGCGCACCAGCAGCATGTAGTGCTTCTCGTCGAAGACCGGGATCACCGCGTGCCCCGTCGCCGCGCCCGGGTGCCGAACGATGGGCGAGGTGTCCACGCCCCGCTCGGCCAGGTCGGCCACGATCCAGTCGCCGTGTTCGTCCGTTCCGACGGCCGCGGCGAGGCTCGCCCGCATGCCGAGCGCGGCGAACGCCGACGCGCAGTTCCCGGCGTGCCCGCCGACGGAGGTGATCGACTCGGTGACGAGCACGGCCCCTTCGTCGGCGGGTTCCTTCGGGGCGAGCAGGATCGTGTCGACGTTCAGCGATCCGACGAGCAGCACCCGCGAGCGCCCCGCCACGTCGGCGAGCTCCGCCGCCGGCGAGACCACCCCGGCCGGTGCTCCGGGGCCGAGCTGGCTGGACATCGCGGGTTCACCCCCTCCCCGCGGGCACGATCGCGATGGCGCTGATCTCCACGCGGCACCCGGGTTCGGCCAACCGCGCGACCTCGACCAGCGTGCTGGTGGGGGCGAGCCCGGCGAGGACCTCGTTGCGGACCGCGGAAACGCGGTCGAAGTCTCCTGCCACGTCGGAGAGGTAGAAGATCAGGCTGACCACGTCGGCGAGATTCCCGCCGGCGGCGGCCAGCACCGCCCGGATCCGGTCGAAGACCACCTCGGTCTGCTTGCCCGCGTCGTCCGGCGCGATGACCCCGCCGGCCGCGTCGGTCGCCACCTGCCCGGTCACGAACACCCACCGGGCGTCCGCGGGCACCTGCACGGAGATGCCCGGCGAGTAGTTGCCGATCGGCTTGGAGTGCCCCTCGGGCACCAGGAAGTCCTTCTGGAGCGTCATGTGGGAACTCTTTCTGGATAGGGCCCGTACGTGGATGTCGTGGCGGACAAGCGGATTTCGCGGACCTCGACGTGCGCGGGCAGCGCGAACAGGCCGTCGACGACCTGGGCGACGTCCTGCGCGGAGAGCGCGCCGGCCCGGGTGCCCGGTCGCGCGTCCGCGTGCGCCCCGGCGAAGTGGGTGTCCACCCGGCTCGGCAGCACGAGGCTGATCCGCAGCCCGCCCGCGCGGTGCTCCCGGCGGGCGACCTCCAGCAGGGCGAGGGTGCCCGCCTTCGCGGCCGAATACGCCGCGCGGTCGGGGAACGGGTGCACCGCCGAGTCCGAGAGCACGCCGACCACCAGCGGGTGCGCCGCCCGGCGCAATGCCGGGAGCGCGGCCTGCAGGACGTGGAAGGCGCCGTCGAGATTGGTGCGCAGCGCGGCGGACCACTCCGGCGCCGGAACCTCCGCCAGCGGCCGCCACACCCCGGCGCCCGCGTTGAGCACCAGGCCGGTCAGCTCCGCGGAATCCGTTGTGCCGGAACGGATTCCTGCTTCGACCTGATCCCGATCGCCGACGTCGACCGCCTGCTCCACCACGGCCGCGCCGTGGGCGCGCGCCAGCTCCGCGGTTTCGCCGAGGTCGTCCCGGTTTCGCGCCCACAGCACCAGGTCGTGGCCGGTGCGGGCCAGCGCGAGCGCGATCTCCCGGCCGATCCCGCGGCTCGCGCCGGTGACGAGCACCCGCCCTCGGCCGCTCATGACGAGCTCCGCAGCTCCGGTCGTGCGATGCGTCCCGGCACGATCTCCATTCCTTCCGACACCGTCGCCGCCAGGTGCGGCACGAGGTCCTTGATCAGCTGAAAGGCGAGGTCGACGGACTTCACGGAGGTGCGGTGGTCGCCGCCGACGGTGCACAGCCGCCCGTCCCGGACCAGCCCGGCCGCCACCACGCCCACCGAGTCGGGGGCGAGGTCCCCGCGCTTCGCGTGGTGCACGGCGACCGTGCGGCCCCGGGCGACGCCGGCCGCGGCGATCAGCAGCGCGCCGGAACACACGCCGTAGACCGGCGTTCCGGCGGCGCTCGCGTCGCGTACCGCGGCCAGCAGTTCCTCGTCCAGAGCCGCGTCAGCGGCCCCGCGCCCGCCCGGGATCACGACCGCGTCGGCAGCGGTGAAGTAGCGCAGATCCGCCGTCACCCCGATCGGCACGCCGCCGGACGTGCTGAGGTGCGGGACCGAGCCGGCCAGCCGCACCTCCAGCTCGTCCGGCGCGACGCTCGCGGCCTTGGCCAGCACCGCGTACGCGCCGAACAGGTCCAGCTCGTTCACGCCGGGATAGGCCAGAACCGCGATCCGGGCCGGGACGTGGCGGTGCGCTCCGTCGGCGGACCGCATCACCGACCGGTCGCCACGTCGGCGGCTTCGAGCTTGCGGAAGCCCTCCTCGACCATGTCCGGCGTGTAGCTCGGGTGGCCGCCGGCCGGGGACTTCAGCACGCGCACCGCGGCCACCGGGAAGCCGGGCAGCTCGGCGCGGCGGCTCGCGGCAGCGACGCGGATCAGGTCGATGATCACCCCGGCCGCGTTGCTGGAGTCCTGCACCTGGAGCTTGAGGTCCAGCGAGATCGGCGTGCCCGCCCACCCGAGGCCCTCGATGTTCAGCACGGCCACCTTGTGGTCCTTGAGGTGCCCGATGTACCCGGCGGACGGGATGACCTCGATCTTGTCCGGGCTGACGTTGTCCTGGGCCAGCGCGTTGATCTTGGAATCCCGCTTGCTCGCGCCGTGGTCGCGCAGGTTGCGGAAGTCCTCGTTGCCGCCGAAGTTGAGCTGGTAGGAGCTGGCCAGGGTGAGGCCGCGCTCGGCGATCAGCCCGAGCAGCGCCCGGTGCACCACCGAGGTGCCGAAGTGGCTGGCGAGGTCGTCGCCGACGAGCGGGACGCCGGCGGACTCGTAGGCGGTGAGCAGCTCGGGCGACCGCGCGACGATCTCCGGCGTGCAGTTGACGAACGCGACCTTGGCCTCCAGCGCCGCCTTCGCGTACGCGTCGGCCGCCCACTGCAGCCCGGTCGGCAGCGAGTAGAGCAGCACTTCGGCGTCGCTCTCGCGCAGTTCGGTGACGATCCGCCGGAAGGCCTCGGACTCCGGATCGGCGTCCGCCTTGGTGAGGCCCGCGGTGACCTCGAACTTCGGGTCGGGCAGTTCGACGTCGAGGCGCGGGTAGTTGTTCGGCTCGGCCAGGACGGCCTCGGCGAAGCGTTTGCCGACCTTGTTGGGGTGCAGGTCGAACGCGGCCACGAACTCGATGTCGCTGACCCCGAGGCCGCCGATGCGGGCGCGCTTGATCCCCGGGAACTCGGACTCCGGCACGCCCTGGGCGGCCAGCTTCGCGTAAAGCTGGGAGCCTTGGAACAGCGCGGAGATGTTGTTGCCGACACCTGCCACGGCCAGTCGTAGCTTGGCGGTCATTTCTCTCCTATCTTCAACGGTCGTGCGATTGCCTGCCACCGGCCCGCCGGGTGCGGTGCGCCCGGCCGGTCGGTGGCCATTCGTTCACTGCTTGTCGTGTTCGAGCGCCTGGTGCAGAAGCTGTTGGGCGACAAGGGCGTCGTCGAAACCGGCGATCAGGTCGGCATGCTGTCCGTCCACTGCGGACAGCCGGTCGAGGATCGCCGGGTACGGGTTCATGTCGTGCGCCGGGAACGTCGTGACGACGGGCCCGGCCGTGCCCAGGGTGCTCACCAGGAGCCGTGCGCTGCCGTCGTCGGGGGAGGCTTCGACCACCAGGACGGCGCGCGCGGCCTGCACGATCACCTGGAAACACCGGCGCCCGGCGGCGATCCGGGAGACGAACACCCGCGCGTGCCGGTCGCTCGCGTCGCCGAGCCAGACGTCGGCGACGTCCTCCGTTTCGCACTGCACCGGCCCGGTGGGCCCGCGCCGCTCCTTGCACGCCACCGCCGTTCGCGCGTTGGTGACCTGCCAGTCTCCCGGCGAGATCCAGCGGAGGGTGTCGAAGAGGTGCACGCCCTGGTCGGCCAGCGCGCCCGCGCCGGCGTGCTCGCGCCGGTGGCGCCACGGGAAGGCGGTGCTCGGGCCGGCCAGGAAGTCGTGGTGGAAGGTGAGTTCCACGTGGTGCACGTCGCCGAACTCGCCGGCTTGCAGCAGGCGCCGCAGTTCTCGCAGCGCGGGGTTGATGCGCCACTGGAAGACGACGGCGGCGCGCTGCGCGCTCGGGTGGCCGGCCAGCCGAGCGGCCGCGGCGATGTCGTGGGCGAGCGGCTTGTCCGTGATCACCGCCAAGCCGCCGTCGAGCGCGGCCGCCGCCAGCTCCTCGTGCGTGTCGGGCGGCGAAGCGATCACCGCGGCGTCCAGGCCGCCGTCGGCGATCGCGCCCACCACGTCGGTCGTGACGGTGCCGATCCCGTACCGGGCGGCCAATTCTTCGGCGCGTGCGCGGTTGGAGTGGTAGCCGAGCACGCGCACGTCGGCGGCACATCTGTCGAGCCATTCGAGGTGCTGCTGCCCGAATCCCGCTCCGGCCACGAGGAAACGCACGTGAACTCTCCTTCTGCAACGCCGACGCAGCGGCCGCATGAGAAATGGGATCCTGCGATGCGAAAATGGCGTCGCAAGCCCATGTGGTCGAACTGCAAGAATGTTTGTTCCTGATTTGAGAACTGATAACCAGTGCACATTTCCGCACTTTTGCTGAAATTTATCACCGGTACTGATCTTCCGCAAGGGAGTCGGGGCCCTACCAGGTCCGAGGAAAAGCGGTGCTCGGCCCCGCCGAAGGAGTGGTGTTTTTCCCGCACTTCCCGGAACTGGTGATGGCGGCATTCGCGATCGTCCTGTTCGGTCGAACGGGGCTTCGTTTGCGGTAGTGCGGGGCGTGCCCGGCCGCGCAGTTCACGCGGAGTACACACCTGCGACGTGAATTCGGCGAACACCCTTCGCGGTCGCGGCCTGCGGCCATTCCGGTCGCGGCCGCCCTGTTCGGCCGCGTGCCGAAAGCCGTTCGGTGCCGGAGGGTGACCGTTCGTCCACTTGAATATGATGTGGGCCACTCTGCAATTTTTGACTCCGGTTGGTATCCTGCGAGGCTTTCGAGCGGGCGTTGGCTCGCCTGCTGCTGGATGGCCGGATAATTTGTGCTAAACGGGCTCAGCGGTGGCGGACGGACAGTTTCTTGACATCGCATGCGGCGTCGGTAGCATTTGAAAAGACGCTGGACTGGACCAACTGTGCCCATCGGTCCAACTAGTTTTCGCTCCAACCGCCCCGAAGCCGTGGCCGGCTTCGGGGAAATGCGCGTGATGTTCGGTTCGACGGCGTGTGCCGTAGGCGTGCGCCGCCGTTCCCAATCGAGACAGGAGTGAATGTGATTGACATCGGAATCATCGGCGGGACCGGGTTCTACAAGTTCTTCGACCAGTCGGAGCAGGTGACCGCTACGACGAAGTACGGCGACCCGAGCGCGCCCATCACCATCACCGAGTGGGCCGGCAAGACGATCGGCTTCCTGCCCCGGCACGGGCGCAACCACGAATACCTGCCGCACCGGGTCCCGTACCCGGCGAACCTCGCCGCGCTGCACGACCTCGGCGCGCAGCAGATCCTGGGCTTCAACGTCATCGGCAGCCTCTCTCCGGAGGTGGGCAAGGGCCACTTCGTGCTGATCGACCAGCTCATCGACCTCACCTGGGGCCGGAACTGGACGATCTTCGACGAGCCCGGCGGCGCCCACGCCGACGCCGCGCACCCGTACTGCGAGCGGCTGCGCAAGCAGGCCATCGAGGCGCTGAAGGACACCGACGAGGTCGTGCACCCGCGCGCCACCGCCGCGGTCATCAACGGCCCCCGGTTCCAGACCAAGGCCGAGAGCCGCATGTACCGCAGCTGGGGAGCCGACGTCATCAACATGACGCAGTCCACCGAGGCGTCGCTCGCGCGGGAGCTCGAGCTCTGCTACGTCAACCTCTCCTACTGCACCGACTACGGCGTCATTTCCGAGGACCTGGCACCGGAAAGCGGCGATGCGCCGGTGAAGCACGTCGACGTCGTGGCGCAGTTCCAGCGCAACCTCGACCGGGTCGAGCCGGTGGTGCGCGCTGTGACGCAGGCGCTCCGGGACGACCCCGCCTGCGGGTGCCGCACGGCTCTGGACGGTTGCTGGGTGCGTGCCTGAGCTCGGCACGGCGCGATGAACGAGGAGGGGACGAATGGGCGACTCAGTGCATGACGTGGCAGTCGAGGACCTCGCGCAGATCCAGGCCCGGGAGCCGGACGTCGTCGGGCGCAGCAAGCGGGTCTGGCGGATCGGCGAGGACACCTGCCTCATCGAGCTGGTGCCGAGCCTGCGCAGCTTCACCTACGACCGGGACGAGCTGATCGAGTCGACCGGTTCGCTGCGGATGGACTTCTACGAGCTGGCGGCGCAGCAGCTGGCGGAAGCCGGTGTGCGGACGGCATTCCGCCGCCGGACCGGCCCGATCGGCTACCTGGCGGACTACCGCCCGGCGCCGCCGTTCGAGGTCATCGTCAAGAACGTGGCCACTGGATCGACCACCAGGAAGTACCCCGGCCTGTTCGCCGAGGGGCACCGCTTCGACCCGCCGGTGGTGAAGTTCGACTTCCGCATCGACCCTGAGGACCAGCCCATCGGCGAGGACTACCTGCGGGCGGCCGGCGTTCCCGTCGCGGCCTTCCACGACCTGGCCCTGCGGTGCAACGCCGCGCTGCGGGACTGGATGGTGCCCCTGGACCTCTGGGACTTCTGCCTCGTGGTCGCGGTCGACACCGGCGGCGAGCCCACGGTGATCTCCGAGGTTTCGCCGGACTGCATGCGGGTTCGCGACCAGCACGGCAACCCGCTGGACAAGGACCTCTTCCGCGCGGGCGATGGCGCCGACGTGATCACGCAACGCTGGCAGGAGTTGATCGCGCATGTCCGAGACGCGCGCTGACCGCCTGCCGCGCGTCGCGCTGGTGACCGGCGCCAACCGCGGCACGGGCAAGGCGATCGCGGAGCGCCTGACGCGGGCCGGTGTTCGGGTGTGGACGTTGAGCAGGCGTCCGGGCCCCGGCCCGCGGTCGCTGCCGTGCGACCTGGCGGACGTCGACGCGGTGCGGGACCGCGTCGCCGAGGTGGTCGAGGCGGAAGGCGAACTGGACCTGGTGGTCGCCAACGCCGTGGACCGCTACTTCGCCACGGTCGCGGAGCTCGACCTCGCCCGCTGGTCGCAGGCGCTCACGGTGAACATCACCTCGGTCCTCGCCCTGGTGCAGGCGGCGCTGCCCGCGCTGCGCCGCACGAACGGCAGCATCGTGCTCATGGGAAGCCACGCGGGCACGCGGTACTTCGAGGGCGGTGTCTCCTACAGCGCGGCGAAGGCGGCGATGAAGGCGGTGTGCGAGTCGCTGCTCCTGGAGGAGCGGCCGAACGGCGTGCGCACGACGCTGATCAGCCCGGGTGCGATCGCCAACGAGGCCGACGACCACTCGAAGCTGAAGATGACGGTGGAATCCGTGGCGGAAGTCGTCTGGCAGGCCGCGTGCGTGCCGGCGGACACGGTGATCGGCGAGCTGGAGTGCCGTCCGTCCGCATTGGCCATGCCCACCGTCAGCGGCATCGACCGACTCCAGGCGGTGTGACCACAGTGGACATTAGATCGAGCGGAGGCGGTGACATGCGCCGCCCCGGGACAGGCGTGAGCCCGGATCCCCGGACCTGGGCCCGCGAGGACATCGATGCGATCTCCCGCCGCGCCGTGCTCCTGACCGAAGCCGACCCCGCGCTGATCGGCGCGGTCGTGGAGTTGGCGGCCAGGTGGGGACGGTCGGGAGGCCGCCACCGGCCGTGGGAGGGCGACGCCATCGACGCGCTCCGGGATCGCGGCGCCGCGGTCGACGAGGAGTCCGTGGCGCTGAGCATGCGGGCCGGGCGCGCGGTCCTGTCCGGACTGGCGATCGCGCCGTCGCCCTACCCGAGCGGTCCCCTCGGCGGCGCGGCCGACGCGCTGGCGGCCGACGTGCTCGACGCGATCTGCTGCGAGTACGCGGGCCGGCGACTGCGCGCGGAAGTGGCGGCGGAACTCGCCGTGCTGGAGCGCTGCGCGAGCAGGCCGGCCGTGCGCAGCGCGATCGCCGGCAAGCGGCAGGTGGTGCAGCGCCTCACCAAGGAACTGCGCAGGCTCTCCGACGAGGAGCCGGAACTCCCGGAGGGCGGCGAGCCGCTCGTGCACGACGACGCGGAGCACGTCTCGGTCCGGTTCGCTCCGGCGAGCTCCACCCGGAACACCGTCGTCAGCTTCACCAGCCCGGTGCGGCTCGACGTCGCGGAGGGCGGCGTGGTGGCACTGGATCTGCTCGACACGCCGGACCTCCTCGCGACGGTGACGGTGCCGGGATCGGGACCCGCCAAGGCGGATTACGACTCCGGCTGGCTGTGGATCACGGTCGCGGCCGAGACGGCGACGGCCCGCCGCACCGGAGTCGCCGACGTGGACGCGCTGCTCGACGGGTTCCACCTCACTGCATTGCACATCTACCCGCGGGAACCGCTGATCGTGAGCGACTGGTGACGGCGCAGGTACCGGTGCCCATCGATCTCGTCGCGACCGATCTGGACGGCACCCTGCTCACCGGCGACGGCGAGCTCGGCGACCGCGTCCGGGCGGCCGTCCGGCGCGCGCAGGAACACGGCGTCCACGTCGCCTTCGTCACCGGCCGTCCCTTCCGCGAGACGATCTCGATGCTGGCCCGGGCGGGGCTGCGCGGCTTCACCGCCGCGAGCAACGGTGCCCTGATCAGCGACGAGGGCGGGCGGATCCGGTACGAGCAGGTGCTGACCGCGGCCAGCGCGGGCTGGGCCGTCGAACGGCTGCGGGCGGGAATCGGGTCGGTCTCGATCGGCGCGGTGAGCGCCGAGGAACTGGCGCTGGATCCGGATTTTCCGGCCGATCTCGCGAGCAACTGGCGCGATCAGCTGGGTGCCGGGTCCGTGCCGGATCTGGTGCGCGGCGGGCGGGTGCTCAAGCTGCTGGTCGCCCACCCGCGCCGGTCGGCCGGTGAGCTGGCGGCCGCGACGGCCGAACTGCTGGGCGAAGATTTCGCCGTCACCTACTCGACGACGCGCTTCCTGGAGGTCTCGCACCGGGCGGCCGACAAAGGCGTGGCGGTCGAGCTGATCGCCGACGCGCTGCAGGTGGAGCTCAGCCGCGTCGCGTGCGTCGGCGACATGCCCAACGACCTGCCGATGCTGGGCCGCGGCGGGCTCGCGGTCGCGGTGGCCAACGCGGCGGATTCCGTGCTCGCAGCGGCCGACCTCGTCATCCCCACCAACGAGGAGCATGGCGTCGCGACGTTGCTGGACGCGGTGGTCGAACAGCGGAAGGCCGCCCGCGCCGGTGCGCGCGAGCGGCCCTCGAACCCGCCGCCTCAGCGGGAGGTCGACTGTTCGGATTCTGTTTGGACGCTGGAAGCTCCCGCGCCGGAGCCGATCAGGCGCAGGCCGACGACGTAGATGACGAACCCGATCAGCGCGAACAGCGCCATGGCACCGAAAGCGAGGTTGATCGGCAGCGAGCTCACGGCCGCGCCCGCGGTCGCCGCGCCCGCCGCGTTGCCGACCAGGAAGATCGTCACCAGCCAGGCGAACGCTTCCGTGACGGTGCCCGGCGGGCAGATCCGGCCCACCAGCACGTAAGAACAGGTGAGGGCCGGGGCGAGGAAAAGCCCACCGATGAAGGCGAGGACGGTCATCCCGATGGCGCCGGGCGTCAGCATCAGCGGCAAGTACAGCGCGGCGAGCGTGCCGAGCAGCACCAGCAGCCGCTTGCTGTCCTTGCTCTTCCACACCCGCGCCCCGTAGACGATGCCGCCGACCAGCGCGCCGACCGCGTTCGCGCTCAGCAGCACGCCGTTCATGCTGGGCAGGGAGACGTGCTCGGCGTAGGCGACGACGAGGATGCTGAACGCGCCCATGGCCGCGCCGACGCCGCAGTTGCACACCAGCACGACGGTCAGCAGCGGCGAGCGGAGCGGGCCGAGCCAGTGCCGCTCGACGTGCACCGGCCGCCAGCGCCAAACCGGCGGGGCGAGGCAGAAGACCACCACACCGATCAGCCCGAACAACCCGGTCGCCAGCACGACGTACGCGGAGGGAGCGATGGCGATGCCGCCGGCCACCAGGAGCGGGCCGCTGATGAAGATGACCTGCTGGGTGGAGGAATCCAGCGCGTAGCCGGCTTCCAGCTGGTGCTTGGGCAGGATGTCCGCCCAAAGACTGCGCAGGCACGCCTCCAGCGGCGGGGTGAGAGCGCCCGCCAGCACCACCGAGGCGCCGAGCAACAAATAGTCGTCGACGGAGAGGAACGCGGCCCCGAAGAAACCGATCGCCGAGCCGACGGCAGAAATGAGCATGACAATCGGTTGACCGAACCGGTCGACGAGTCTGCCGAGCAGTGGGGAACCGCCCGCGGTGCTCAAGGCGTAAATCGCGGTGAAAAGACCGGCGACCTCGTAACCGGCCTGCTGCTGCCGGAGATGGATGGCGATCGCGATCGGAGCCATTCCGTTCGGCAATCTGCCGACAATGCTTGATCCGAGCAGGTGAGCGACATACTTCTGCCGAAGCATGGCCACGTACTGCACTGTTTCTACCTCCTGCGAGTTCGGCGGTTGGAAACGACCGGCGATCCGCGTGGTTGCCTTGTCGTGTTCTCGCCCGTTCCTGCCTCGATGTGGATCAGCCAGGGGCGAGCGTACCGGCGGAGATTTCGCCGATGTTGGCGACCCGGTGGTGATCCTAGTGCCGCGTGAGGGTGCGGGCGGGGTTTCTGGCCGCCTCTCACGAAATGTGCGCAGCCGTGCTCCGCTGCCTTCCGCTGGGTGGCGCAGTGGCTCTTACCTGCATATATGGCTATCTCAGTGGTCTTTACCAGGTATTTCTCGTGGCGGCGGTGTTGGTGCCAGGCGGCCCCATTCCGTGCCGGCGTGACGCGCCGGTTCACCCCTTTGCGCCACTCGTTCTGGCGATTGACGCACATCGGTGTGCGCCCTTTCGGCTTCTGTGAAGAGCGTCCGAAAAATCTGCTCACCCCGACGGCGGTACGCGTAATGGGTTGCAGCGAATGGGTGAACATGGAGTTCGGTGCCGCTAACCGGCGGGCGCGGTCGTGGCGGAAGAACCAGCAGATGTCGGTTTTGTTCGAGAACGCGTTCTCCGGGTGGGCGAATGGGGCGCTCGACTTCATTGCGGAGCTGCTGTAGGGTCGGTGTAGTGTTGGGGAAATGTGAATTCACTCGCGCACTGGATTCTCGTACGCTGGTTTCCCGTGTAATGACTTGGGAGTCTTCTCCAGCACCGGCGCCCCGTGAAAAATGACGTGGCTGCCTTTCGAAGATGAGCGCACCCCGATCTTTCCGGAGTGCGCTCCAGGCTGACGTGACTGAGGAGAGCAGGGCTTTTCGATGGGTATGGTGCACGATCTGGCGCTGGCCGATCAAGGACAACGCAAGATAGATTTCGCGTCCCGGCGCATGCCGGTTCTGCGCACGCTGACCGAGCAGTTCGCGGAGACGAAGCCGTTCACCGGTCACCGCATCGCAGCTTGCCTGCACGTCACCACGGAGACGGCGAACATGGTGCGCGCGCTGGTCGCGGGCGGGGCCGAGGTCGCGCTCTGCGGATCCAACCCGCTGTCCACTAAGGACGATGTCGCCGCTTCGATCCAGCGGGACCTCGGCGCCGAGGTCTTCGCGGTGTACGGCGCCGATCGCGACACCTTCTACGAGCACGTCCAGGCGGTGCTCAAGACCCGTCCGACCATCGTCGTCGACGACGGCGCGGACCTCACCACCACGATCCACAACGACCACGCCGAACTCCTCACCGACGTGATCGGCGGCACCGAGGTGACGTCCACCGGCGTCCTCCGGATCAAGAACATGGCCGACGACGGCGCGCTGCGCTACCCGGTGTTCCCGACGAACGACGCGGCCACCAAGCACCTGTTCGACAACCGCTACGGCACCGGGCAGAACACCATCGACGGCATCCTGCGTGCGACCAACATGCTGCTCGCCGGCTCGACCTTCGTCGTCGTCGGTTACGGCTGGTGCGGCCGCGGCGTCGCGATGCGGGCCAGGGGCATGGGCGCCAACGTCATCGTCGTCGAGGTCGACCCGGTGCGGGCGCTGGAGGCCGTGCTCGACGGCCTGACCGTGATGCCGATGTCGCGCGCCGCCGAGCACGGCGACATCTTCGTGACGGTCACCGGGAACCGGGACGTCGTCACGATCGAGCACATGCGGAAGATGAAGGACGGCGCGGTCGTCGCGAACTCCGGCCACTTCGACATCGAGATCGGCGTCGAGGACCTGCGCAAGGAGGCCGAAGCGGTCACCGAGCTCCGCCCGAACTGCGTCGAGTACCGGCTCCCGACGGGCAACCGGGTGCTGCTGCTGGCCGAGGGCCGGCTCGTCGGCCAGTCCGCCGCGGAGGCGCACCCGGCCGAGGTGATGGACATGACCTTCGCGACCCAGGCGCTGGCCCTCGAACACCTGGTGGCCAACGCGGAGTCGCTGCCCGCGGGCGTGCACGGCATCCCGAAGGACATCGAGAACCGCGTGGCGAAGGCGAAGCTGGACGCCTACGGCGTCGAGATCGAGGAGCTGTCCGACCAGCAGAAGCGGTACCTGACCGACTGGCGCGTCGGTACCTGATCGTCGCGTTTCACCGCGGGGTCGTCCCGGTCGTCTCGACGGCCGGGGGCGGCCCCGCCCTGACGAGTGCCACCCGATCGCCGATGTGCGGCACCGCTGACCCAGTGCGCATCCGGCGGCCGATGCTCTGCCCGGGAGCGCGCATTCTCGACCAGGCGACGCGCTCCCTCCCCCGGAGAGAGGAGATGCGATCTTGTTCGAGGTTCTTTGCTCTCTTCTGGCTAACCCGCAGGAATGGTGGAGGACTCCTTGATGATCGTGCACGCCTTCTCCTGCTGGCTGGATGGATTGCTGCGCTACGTAGACGCAATGAAGGACGGACGGTCCAGTGAGGTGACCGAGTGAAGGTCACCAGGATCGCGTTCTCGGGGAGCCTCAACAACGGCAAGTACGCGCAGCTCGCTGAGCAAGCTCGCCGGTTGGGTCAGGTCCGCAGCGTTGTGTGGCAACGTTACGGCTCCATCAACGGCGTGAAGCTGACCGACCGGCAGATTCGCGACATCTGGATGGCAGACGGAACTGCCGAACGGTTCAGGGTTCTCGCGAACGCCTGGAAAGAAACCGTCCGCGACGCCGTCGCCGACATCACTGCCAACCACGCAGCGGCGAAAGTGAAGGCCCGCAAGGCGGTATTCCGCCTGACCTCGGACCAGGTCAGACGAAAGCAGATGTTCACTGCGTTGAAGTGCGACACCTGGACTGAGGACCCGTTTCTGTCACGGCAGATGCGCAAGCACTGGAAGCGTGGCCGAAACCGCACCCACAACCAGATCGTGGTTCGATCGGATCAGTACCGCACGTTCACCCTGACCGAAGGCGGCGATGTCTGGCTTGCTGTGCCCGGTTTGCAGCGCCGCCAGTTGGTGCGTATTCCGCTGAACACGACGGTGGCCCCGTCCGGGACCCTACGGCTGATCCTGCGCGGCGGCCGGGTTGAGGTGCACTACCAGATCGACGTCTCCGCGATGAAGTCCTCGGCGCGTCCTTCTGGTAGTCGTGAGATCGGTGTGGACAAGGGTTATACCGAAGTCCTCACCGACTCTGATGGGCAGCATCACGGCACCGGACTTGGTGAACTGCTGACTTCTGAGTCGGATCATCGGAAGGTGAAGAACGCTCGGCGGGCGAAGATCCGGTCGGCTGCGGAGAAAGCGTGCGACGCCGGTGATGGTCCCAAAGCGGATCGGATCGTCCGCAGCAATCTCGGAACCATCAAACGGGATCAACGTTCGTCCCGCTGGCGGCAGACAGTGCGGACCACAACGTTCCGCGCTGTGCATGCTGTCGTTGACAAGGCCGCGTTGATCGCGGCCGAAGACCTCACCAAGACATTCACTGGCCGCGCTCGGCGGGGCCGGAACGTCAACCGGCGCTTTGCGGCGTGGACCAAGGGGGTCACCGCTGAGGCGCTCACAAGTGTGTCGGAGCGCAGAGGTTCTGCGCTCACGCTGGTCAACGCGGCCTACACCTCACAAGTCGTTCCCTGCTGCGGTGTCCTCGGACACCGTGCCGGGGAGCGGCTTCACTGCACACGGTGCGGGGTGGTGTGGCAGGCAGACCACGCGGCAGCGATCAACGTCCTGCATCGAGTGGGTGACCCCGACATCACCCCGCACACTCCTCATCAGCGGGTGAAAAGCATCGTGCAGGAACGGACCGATCGCCGACCGGATCAGACTGCCGATCCCGGACTCCAGCTCACCTCGTGAGCGGAGAGCGAAATGTCCGAATGCTCAACACTGAGCAACAAGTAGGAAGCAGATGCTCACCATGCGAAAGCTCGCCGAGGTCGGGGACCCGACTGCCGGGCGCCGGCAAATCGACTGGTCGCTGCAGTGCATGCCCGTGATCCGAACGCTCCTGGAGGAACACCGCGACGCCAAGCCGTTCGCGGGACATCGCATCGCCGTCTGCGTGCACATCACCAAGGAGACGGCGGCACTGGTGCGCGTGCTGTCGGAACTCGGGGCGGAAGTCGCGATCACCGGCGGAAATCCGCAGACCACGCAGGACGACGTCGCCCACGCCCTGGCCGCCGACGGCGTGTCGGTGTTCGGCTGGCGCGGGATGACGGAGTCCGAAGTGGAGGACGGCGTCACGTTCGTGCAGAACGCCTTCAGCGCGGTGCCCACCCTGGTCGTCGATGACGGCGGCCACCTGATCTCCCGCCTGCACGCCGACCACCCCGAGTGGTTACCGGAGATCCGCGGCGGGGTGGAGAAGACCACCGCCGGGGTCCGCCGGCTCTCCGCGATGGACGCGGCGGGCGAACTGCGCCTGCCCACCCTCGCCGTCAACGACGTCTCGACGAAGTGGGACTTCGACAACACCTACGGCGTCGGGCAGTCGACGATCGACGGGATCATCCGGGCCTCGGGCCTGCTGCTCGCCGGCCGAACCTTCGTGGTGGTCGGGTTCGGGCACGTGGGACGGGGAATCGCGATCCGCGCCCGCGGGCACGGCGCGCACGTGGTCGTGGCCTGCCGCAGCGCCCGCACCGCGCTGCGGGCCGCGCTGGAGGGCTTCCGGGTGGAGCCGATCGCCGACGCCATCGCCCACGCCGACTTCGTCTGCACGGCCACCGGGCTGCCCGACGTCGTGGCCGCCGAGCACCTGGACGCGGCCAAAGACGGTGTCGTGCTTTGCAACTCGGGTTGGTCGAACATCGAGATCGAGCTCGCCGCGCTGCGCGAGCGCACCGAATCGGTGGAGCGCGTCCGCAACCAGATGGACGTGCACCGGCTCCGGAGCGGAAAGCGGATCGTCCTGCTCAGCGAGGGCGGCATGGTCAACCTCGACGCCGCCGAGGGCAACCCGAGCGAGGTCATGGACCTCGGCTACGCCAACGTCGTGCTCTCCCTGCTGCAGCTCCTCGAAAACCCGCCGGCACCCGGCCTGCACACCCCGCCGGACGCCCAGGACCAGGCGGTGGCCCGGCTCAAGCTGGCCAGCATGGGCGTGACCATCGACGAGGCCGCATGAGCGAGCGGGACCGCCGCGGAAAGCCTGCCCACCGGTGCGAAGGAGTAGCGCAGACATGACCTCCACTTCCAGCCCCGAGCCCACGAAGCCCTCCCAGCAGTCCCTGGACGCGCTCGCCTGGGCCGAAGAGCAGATGACCTTGCTGACCGGCCTGCGCGGCGACGAGCGCGGAGCGCTGGCGGGCCAGCGCATCGTGATGCGCGGGCACATCACGAAGGAATCCGCGGTGCAGGTCCGCACGCTGCGGGCCCTCGGCGCGGAAATCGCCTGGTGCGCGTCCAGCCCGGTGACCACCGACCCGGACATCGTCGCGGTGATGACCTGCGAAGGCGTCCACATCCCGCCGGACGCGCCGGGCGAGGGACGCGCCGGCGAGCAGGCGATCCAGGACGTCCTCGACCACTTCGGCCGCGGGCCGACGCTGCTGCTGGACGAGGGCGGCGATCTGCTCCTGGCCGCGCACGCCGACGACCGCGAGCTGCCGGACATCCTCGGCGCGGTGGAGAAAACCGGCAGCGGCATGGTCCGCCTGAAGCAGCGCTTCGGCGCCGACGGCACGAAATTCCCGGTGCTGGCGGTCGATACGTCCTACCTCAAGCACGTCGTCGACAACTCCGGCGGCGCCCCGCAGTCCGTGGTCGAGTGCATCATGCGGGCTAGCGGCACGCTGCTGGCCGGGCGGACCTTCGTGGTCGCCGGTTTCGGCGGCGTCGGCAGCGGGATCGCCCGGCGGGCGGCGGGCCTGGGCTGCCGCGTCATCGTCACCGAGGTCCGGCCGACCGTGGCGCTGCGCGCCCTGGTCGAGGGCTTCGAGGTCATGCGGCTGGCGGACGCCCTGCAGGTGGCCGACGTGGTGTGCACGGCGACCGGGGAGCAAGCGGTGACCGCGGCGCACCTGCCGCACATGCGCTCGGAGATCATGCTCGCGAACGCGGGCCACTTCGCCGACGAGCTGCCCGTGGCCGCCCTGCGCGAAGCGGCGGTCGAGGTCAAGGAGGTGCGCAGCGGCCGCACCCGGTACCTGCTGCCGGACGGCCGGGTGATCACCGTGCTCGGCAACGGCGACATGATCAACCTCGCGGTGGGGGAGGGCAATCCCAGCGAGGTGATGGACGTGACCTTCGCGACGCAGATCGCGGCCCTGCGCTACCTGCTGTCCGAAACCGGGCCGCGCGAACCGGGCGTCTTCTCGCTGCCGGTCGACTACGAAGAAGAGCTCGCGCAACGCAAGCTCGACCTGATGGGGCTCGCGGTGGGCTGAACCCTTGCCACTCGGGGCCGCCGCGGTCCCGAGCGGCCGCCGGGTGTGACGTGTTGTGCTCGAACGATCACGCAAATCGATATAGTGCGCGGTCGGCGGGCAGCGCTCACCGCGACAGTGCTGCGGCGCGAGGCCACATGGGGGTGTGGGTGCATGCGCGGCAACCCGAAGCCGGCAGCGAATCGCTACGGCTACGACGCTTTCATCTCGTACAGCCACGGGGCCGACAGCAGCCTGGCGACCGACCTGCGGAACGCGATGTACCGGCTCGAAACGCCGTGGTGGCGGGTGCGGAGCAGGCTCCGCGTCTTCCTCGACACGCGGAGCCTGCCGCCGAGCGACGATCTTCTGGCAAGCATCGATCGGGAGCTGGAGCGCTCGCACCACCTGATCCTGCTGGCCGGACCGAAATCCGCGCAGTCCGCGTGGGTCCGGCACGAGGTCGAGTTCTGGAAGAAGCACCGCGACGCGAAGACGCTGCTGATCGCGCTCACCGACGGTGAGATCCCGATCCAGGACAAGAAGATCGACTGGCCGAAGACGACGGCGCTGCCGAGCTGCCTCGAAGGCTGGCTGATCAACGAACCGCACTACGTCGACCTGCGAAAGGCCCGCACTCTCCAGTCACCCGCGTTCCACAGCAAGGTCGTGGATCTCGTGGCCGGCGTGACGGGTAGGAAACCCGAGGAGGTCGACGGCCAGTACAGGCGGCAGCGGCGTCGGCGGAACCTGGCCGTGACCGCGGTGCTGGCCGCGTTCATCGCGCTCGCCGTCATAGCAAGCGTTCTCGTCACCTCGCAGCGCGACGAAGCCGACCGGCAACGGAGCGTCGCGGTCGGCAAGGACTTCCTCGCCACGGCCAAGAACGAGCGGGACACCGATCCGCGCCTGTCGTTGCTGTCCGGCCTCGGCGCGTTGGAGCTCGACCCCACGCCGGAAGCCCGCACCGCACTCGCGGACACCCTGATGCAGACGCACTTCGAGGGCGTCGCGGCGCGGCACGGCACGAACACGCTGAACCTCGCCATGGCGGCCAACGGCCGCCGCGCCGCCACCGCGGCGCGGGTCGGCGAGGTCGAGAACGGGCCGGAGTTCCGCTACGAGGTGGTGCTGTGGGAAACCGGAAGCGCCGGGCAGTGGCGGCGCCTCGGGGCGCTACCCGAAATCGTCGATCACTTCGCGCCCGAGCTGGCGCTCGGAGCGGACGGGAACACCCTGGTCACAGGGGATCTCGACGGCGTGGAGCTCTGGGATGTCAACGACCCGCGAACTCCCCGTCGGCAGGCCGGCGCACCGGCCCACGGGGTGGAGTCGCTCGCGCTCCGGGAAGACGGCACCGCGCTCGCCGTTTCGGACAGCGGCGGAGTGGCACTGCTGGACCTGCGCGCACCGTTCGGAACCCGCACGATGCTGCCCGGGCTGAAGCAGGCATCGGAGGTGGTCTTCAGCCCTGACGGCCGGCAACTCGCCACCACCCGGAACGGCCAAGACGGGGACGTCCGGGACGTCAACGACCACCAGGCGACCGTGTGGGACGTGACCGATCCGGCTCGCCCGGCGCGGCCGAGGCCGGTCCTGGGGCACTTCTCGGCGACCGTGTTCGCCGCCGCGTTCAGCCAGGACGGCCGCACCATCGCCACCACCGGCCCGAACGGCGACACGGTGCTGGCCGACCTCGCCGGCCCGGGCGATCCCGAAGTGCTGGCGGTGATCAAGGAACCCGCAGGTTGGGTCGCCTCGGTGGCGATCAGCCCTGACGGGACCAAGCTGGTCACGGGCGACGACGGCGGCAACGCGATCCTGTGGGACATCGAGGACCGGCGGAATCCGAAGCGACTTGCAACGCTGGACGGCCAGCCAGGCTCGGTGTTGGCGGCGGCGTTCAGCCCGGACGGGACAACGGTCTTCACCGCCACCGCGGGCTTGGACAACACCCCTGACGAGGGCGGCGCGGTGTATCGGTGGCGGGTCTCCGCCCGGTCCCGGCCGGCGCCGGCCGGGGCTCTGGCCGGTCACGAGCTGCGCCTGACCAAGGCGGCGCCGAACCCGGCCGACGACACCACGATGGCCACCGCGAGCGAAGACGACACCGCGATCCTCTGGGACACCACCGATCGCGCGCACCCGCGGCCGCGACGGGTCCTCCACGAGCACACCGACGACGTGCGCGGCGTGGCGTTCAGCCCGGACGGCAACACCATGGCCACCGCGAGCAAGGACAAGACGGTGATCCTCTGGAACGTCACCGACCGCGATGCCCCAACGCGGCTCGCCACGCTGTCGCCCGACGATCAGCCGGTGAACGCGGTGGAGTTCAGCCCCGACGGGCGTTCGCTGATCACCGCCACCGGCAACGAGCTCGAAGCCATGGGCGGCCACGTGGTGCTGTGGGACGTGACGGATCGCGGCAACCCGGTGCGGCTCGCGCAGCTGGGGCAGACCGGCAGCGGCTTCGAAGGCGCCGGCGAGATCGCGTTCCACCCCGAAAGCCGGATGGTCGCGATCGGCGGCGTGGGCCTGCAGCTCTGGAACATCGCCGATCGCCACCACCCCGCGCTACTCGCCAACGTGCCCGAGGCGACCGGCCCGAACGGACTGGCCTTCGGGCAGGGCGGGAAGGTGCTCGCCGTCGCCGGTGCGAGCGAGCCGAGTGCCGGTCTCGACAAGTTGAACGAGCGCAGCCTGACGCTGCTGGACGTCACCGACCCTGCCCGGCCAAAGACGCTGGGCACCGCGAATGCGGGCAATGCGGAGGACGTGGCGTTCAGTCCGGACGGTCACACGATCGCCACCGCGAGCGGCCCGCCGGTGCTGTGGGACGCCACCGACCCGACCCGGCCGATCCTGGTGACCGACCTGACCGGCCACGTTAGAGACACCTCAAGCGTGGCCTTCGACCGCAGCGGCCGGAGCCTGCTGACCGCGAGCGACGAACCCATCAACACGACGGCGATGTTGTGGACGGTGGGGGATCTGCCGGATGTCGTCGCCCGCGCGACGGAGCTGGCCTGCGCCGCCGTCGGCCCCGGCTTCACCGAGCAGGAGTGGAACGAGCGCGCGCCCGACTTGCCCTACCGCCGCCTCTGCCGGTGAGCCCGACCGGCCTCTGTGGACGCACGCGGTCGGTGGAGTTGGCAATCACCCGACACGGTAAGCTCTGAGCAGGAGCGCATTTGCGACGGCAGGCACGAGGCCGGTGGCGGGTGCGAGCAGCGCATGAGCCGGGGCGAGTTCCTCAACTGGATCTTCTGGTGGTGGGGCGGTTCCGCGTTCGCGTCACCTGTCCGAGCGAATTGGACGGCGGGTCGGATAACGATCCGGGATCGCCGCACGATCTCGTCCATGCCCAGCTCGCGGCGGTCGGTATGAGCACGGATGATTTGTCCGAGCCCGTGAGCCGCGGGCCGGAAAGACCGACCGTGCTGGTTGATCCGCTCGATTGCTGACCGAAACGAACTCGTGATGCGTTGCGCGCAACGGAAGCCCGTTGCGCTTCGTCTCTTGAGCAGTGGTGGTTCGTCCAAGGGGACTGACAGAGGACGGGGGAAGTCAGTATGTCCGCACCAGGTATCGGCAAGGAATCGCACATCTCGCTGCCGGATTTCGCTTCGGTTGCCAAGCTGCCGAAGCCGATCAAGGCGATCGTCTACTTGATCATGCTGTCGGTGTTGACGGTGGCCGGGATCGGCGCGCTGATGGCGACGATCGCGATCATCGGCCAGCTCACCGGAGCCTTCGATGTGTTCAGCTTCATCGGCTGAGCCGACGACCGACCGGGGCCGGCGCACTGCACGGGTGCGCCGGCCCCGTTTTTGTGTCCCCGAACCCCCGGTAGGCCGGTCGGCGTAACGCCGTGCGCAGCGCATTCGACCGGTTCGACCAACCGATCCGTAGGCCGGTCGGCGGGTCCACCCGCCAGTCCGAACCCCCCGCGACCTCGCTACGATCGCCGGTGTTGCGGAAGCGACCCGGGGGCAGTAGCTCAGCAGGTCAGAGCAGCGGACTCATAATCCGTCAGGTCGTGGGTTCAAGTCCCACCTGCCCCACAAAACACCTGCTGGAACAGGTGTGGGAAAGGGCGGATGGATCTTTTCCCACACTTTTCCCGCACCGCTCAACCCGGCCCGGCGCCTCGACGCCCGCTGATCGTTGATCTTGCGCCGACGTATACGTCCTGGAGCATCGGGGCCTTTGGGGGCCGAGTCTGGTCGGCAACGTCGTGGGCCGAAAGTACGGCACCATCGCGCGCGGCTGCTGCTCAGCGGCGAACATCCTGAAGACGACCCACACCAAATCCTCGACCGAGCCGAAGGCGCGAAAGGCAGCCATGAACGCACTGACGCCGGGCATTCCCGAACACATCCGAGCGGACGTGGAGCGTCTCTGGGGCTACCACGACCTCCAGCACGAGCTCCGCCCCTGCGACGTGGGCGTCGGTCTGGGCAGCCACGATCTCGGCGTAGCGGACCATGCCGTCGACCTCTACCAAGGCGGCTACGTCCCACTGGTCGTGTTCACCGGCGCGAATGCACCGACAACCGTGGAGCGCTTCCCGCGAGGCGAGGCCGTGCACTTCCGCGAACGCGCGTTGGAGCGCGGAGTGTCGGACTCCGCGATCGTGGTGGAGCCGCGAGCGACGAACACGGCCGAGAACATCGAGTACACGCGAGAACTGTTGACCACCAAGGGAATTCGGTGCGGCTCGATTCTGCTGGTGTCGCGGCCGTACCAACAGCGACGAGCGTTCGCGACCGCCAGGAAGATCTGGCCGGAGGTCGAGATCGTGTGCAACTCGCAGCGCCTGCCCCTGGACGAGTACGTGCAGTCGATCGGCGATGTCGACCGAGTGATCAACATGCTCGTGGGCGACACGCAGCGCATCACGGTCTACGCCGAACGAGGCTTCACCATCCCTCAAGAAGTCCCGCCCGAGGTAGCTGAGGCCTACGGCCGACTCGTCGAAGCGGGCTACACCTCAAGGCTCGTACGCGACTAGTCCTTCTGTCGAATAACGGCCGTGGGGGTTCTGGTGTTCGGCTAGCCTGCGCTGGAAGATCAACAGAGGGGAATTCTGGCTCGATGAGCGGTTACCACTTCCACGGTTACATCGAAGACGCCGAGGCGAACGACGCCTTGCCCGATGAGGACCGGGTCAAGACGCTCATCCCGGACACGATTCTGAGCACCCCCGCCGACGCCGCCGACTGGCTGGCCGAGCTCATCGGGCGCGCGCTCGACGATGGCACCGACCTGTCCGGCTACCACTCCCAGTGGGTGGCCAACGCCCGCGACGGGGCGATCACCACGGCCGTGATCGGCGATGCCGCGCTGACCGTGATTCCGGTGCCCAGCGGGCTGCCCTGCGTCCACGAGCGCGTCACCGACGGCCAGAGCCAGGCCGCCGGGCGGATGCGCATCGACCGCGCGGCCGCGGCCGATGACGACTACGTCGTCGTGGCCACCGAAGAAGACAAGATCGAGATGATCGACAGGTTCCTGGCGGTGCCCGACGACGACCAGGTCTACATGCTCATCGAGCCGCCGGAAGCGTGGCGCATCGCCCCGTCCGACGAGGTGCTCGACCAGCACATCTTCGTCACCTTCGGCTACCGCCATGGATGGGGCGCGGTCATGGCCGAGTTCCCCGAAACCGACCACACGGCCGCGCTGTGCTTCACCGCCCGCGGCGCCGGCGGCGACGACCTGCCCGCCATCACCGTCAACCGGGAGCACAACGCCACGTTCCTACCCGACGAGGTGATCCCCATCAGCGATGTGCGCCAGTGCCTGATCACCCTGGCACTGTCCGGCGAGATGGACGCCTGTGTGCCCTGGACCTGGCAACGCCAGGACGAGCGCCCGACTGTTTGACCAAGGGAACGCCGCGTTGCCTCGACGGCCTTCCAAAGGCTGTGGCACGGTGTTGATCTAATCGCAGATCGGGGGTGCCGGTGCCGTCTTCCGAAGGTTGTGCGCCGTCGCACGTCGAGAAGTGGATCTTTATCAGCTACCGGCGTGAGGACACCAAGTACCCGGCCGGGCGGTTGAACGATCTCCTCGGCCAGCAGTTCGGCCCGGACCGGGTGTTCTACGACCTCGCCACCGCGCCGGGCGCCAAGTACGTCGAGGCGATCGACGATGCGTTGCGGACGACCAAGGTGCTGCTGGCGCTGATCGGCGAGCGGTGGATCGACATCACCGATGAGCACGGCGGTCGACGGCTGGACAACCCGCACGACCTGGTCGCGCGTGAGATCGGAACGGCGCTGGAGCGCGGTCTCCTGGTCGTCCCGGTGCTGGTCGACGGCGCCCGGATGCCCGGCCGCGACGAATTGCCCGAAAGGCTGAAACCGTTGGTTTCGCGGAACGCGGCGCGGTTGGAGCACGCGACGTTCTCGGCCGATGTGGGCAAGTTGATCGGTGCGATCGTCGAGCACGCGCCGGAAGCGGATTGGTGGCCGGTGCCGGTTCGGCATCCGGTCGAGCCCGCAGATGCGCGTGCAAGGCGACGAGGCATGGGCGTCGCCACCTACCTGGTTCTGGGCTTTGCGATCATCGCGTTGGTGGTTGCCGTCGTGGCCACGGTCTTTTCCTGGTGAGCAGAAGAAGATCCCGGGGCGCCGAACTCGCCCGCGCTGAAGGCCGCCTCGCCGATCGTCGACTACGACTGGCACGCGGGGTGCGGCAGGCGCTATCTCGACCAGCCGGTGGCGCAGACCGATCCCGCCGCCGTGGCCGCCCGCTGCGCCGAACGTCGACGATCCCGTGCTGGCCGACGATGTGTGGCTGGACATCTCGGTGCGGAACAAGGCCGACACCGAGCTGCTGCTCGACGGCATCCGGATCGAGGAGATCGACCGGAACAGCACGCCGCGGACCGGGTTCCTGGTCCGCCCGGCTTCGGGATGCGTGAGTGTTTTGGGGTGCTATAGAGGCTGTTTTGGATGTGGTGGTGTGGGGTCGTGGCAGGGCGGCTTGTGCCTTCAAAGCGGTGAAGCGAACGGCCTGTTCACCTCGCCTATCGGGACGAACGGGCCGTTCACCCCACACCAGCTGGTGCCCGCCGACGTTGGATGGATGAAGCGAACGGACCGTTCACCTCACCTATCGAGGAGAACAGGTCGTTCACTCCACACCAGCCAACGAGGATGCACCACTGCGCAAACGAGCTCTCAAACAGCCGCTATAGCGACCCAAAACGCTCACAGGCCCGTACGCAGCGGAAACAGGACCTTGACCAGCGAGGTGGAAACCGTTGGCGGGCAAGGGCTCTGCGTCAGTAACCGACGGTGAAGTGCTTTTCTTCACGCGGGTTCTCCAGCTCGTCGAGGACCGCTACCGCGAGGTCTTCCGCCGAGATCCGGGACGCGCCGTCAGCGTCGGCGAGGAGCGTTGTTCCGCCGCGTCGGTAGGTTCCGGTGCGGCGCCCCGGTTCGAGGACCGCCGGCGGTGACAGGTACACCCAGTCGGCCGGGTGTTCGCGGCAGGCGTCCAGCTGCGCGACGCTGGCCGCGGCGATGGTGCGCCATTCCGGGGCCACGTAGTCGGGGTTGTCGACCACGAGCTGGTCGGGGCGTCCCGGGGTCTCCAGCGGGCCGGCGCCGCCGATGACGACTATGCGCGTTCGGGTTTCCGCGGCCGCGTCGAGCAGCGCCGTGATCGTCGCGGGGACCGCGCTTTCCTGCCCTGGGCGGGGACGGGGCGCGGCCACGATCGCGTCGATTTCGGTGAACAGCTTGCTCATCTGGTCGCGGTCGGTGGCGTCGCCTCGGACGGCGCTCACTGCTCCGGGCAGGGATGCGGGTATTTCTCCGCGGTAGACGGCGGTGACGTCGTGTCCTCGGTCGGCGGCTTCCACGGTGACTCGTGAGCCGACCATGCCGGCGGCTCCGATGATGGCGATCTTCATCGAGCGGTCCTTTCTGCGGTGAGTTTCGGGGCGGAGAAGCGCGGGGAGAACTGCCCCGCGACGATTGCGGCGAGCGAGAGCGCGAAGCCGAGCAGCTGGATCGGGCCGAGCGTCTGGCCGAGCAGGATCGCGCCGAGGAGCGCGGCGACCACCGGCGAGAGCAGGGCGAGGACGGCGACGGAGGTGACCGGCAACGTCTTGAGGCCGCGGAACCACACGACGTAGGCGGCCAAACCGCCGACCAAGCCCAGCCAGAGGTAGCCGAGGGCACCGGTCACGTCGATCGCCGGCGGTGGCCCTTCGAAGAGGAACGTCACGGGCACGAGGAACAGGCCGCCGGCGGTGAGCTGCCAACCCGCGAACGCGGTGGGCCCGGTCCCCTCGGGACGCCCCCACCGCTTCGTGAGCGTCACGCCCAACGCCATCGAAGCCGCGGCGGCAAGGCCGGCCAGGATCCCGGGGCCGTCGAACGCCGCATCCGGGCCGATCACCACCAGGCCGACGCCCACGACGCCGACGACGCCCCAGGCGAAGCGCCAGGCGGAGGGCCGCTCGCCGAGGACTGCCACCGCCAGGACCGCCACGATGAGCGGTTGCGACGCGCCCAGCGTGGCGGCAACGCCACCCGGCAGTCGCTCAGCCGCGACGAACAACATCGCGAAGAGCATTCCGATGTTCAGCACGCCTAGCACCGCGGCCCTTCCCCACCACGCTCCGCTCGGCAGCGTCCGCGTGAGCGCCAACGCGATCAGTCCTGCGGGCAACGCGCGTAGGAGCCCCGAGAAGAAGGGGTGTCCTGGAGGGAGGAGTTCGGTGGTGACCACATAGGTCGTGCCCCACACCACGGGCGCGAGCGCGGTCAGCGCGGTGCGGGATGCGGTCCCGCTTCCCGCGCCGCTGTCGGTGGTCGCGGAGATCGTCTTCATCACGACCCAAGTCTCGGGCGACCAGCATCGATGAGTCCAACACATGTTTGTCACCTGATCTATCTCGATGCACGATAGATCCATGGAACTCCAGCAGATGCGCTACGTCGTCGCGGTCGCCGAGACGAACAGCTTCACCCGCGCCGCCGAGCGGTGCCTGGTCGTCCAGTCCGCGCTCAGCCACCAGGTGGCGCGCCTGGAACGGGAACTCGGCGGCAAGCTTTTCGAGCGCACCAGCCGCCGGGTGCGGCTGACGCCGGCAGGTGAGGCGTTCCTCCCCGCCGCCCGCCAATGCCTCGACGCCGCCGAGCGTGCCGCGGCCGAGGTCGCCGCGGCCCTAGGCGAGGTGCGCGGGCGGCTGACCGTCGGCGTGATTCCCACCGTCGCCGCGGTGGACATCCCGGCTGCGCTGCACGAGTTCCGCAGCCGGTATCCGCACGTGCGCATCGGCCTGCGCGTGGGCGCCAGCGAGGAACTCGCCGAGCAGGTCAGGGAAGGCACCATCGACGTCGCGTGCCTAGGGCTGCCGGCCACGATCCGGCCTCGCGGTGTCCGCACCCGCGTGACCGCCCGGGACCGACTCGTCGCCGTCGTCGCGCCCGGGCATTCCCTCGCCGGGGAGCCGGAGGTCGACCTCCGCAGGCTTTCTTCCGAGGTGTTCGTGGATTTCCCGGTCGGGTCGGCCGGTCGCGCCCAGTCCGATCAGGCCTTCGCCGCGGCGGGCCTCGACCGCGACATCGCCTTCGAGGTGCCCGCCCCGGACCTCATGGTCCGGATCGTCCGACAGGGCCTCGGCATCGCCATGCTCGCGTCCACCTACGTGCCCCAGCTGACGGGCGTGCGCACCATCGAGGTGTCCGACGCGCCGGCCCGCGTCGAATACCTGGCGTGGCACGACGTCGGCCCGACACCGGCGGCGAAGGCCTTCCTGGAGATCGTCGGTGTCCCCGCCGGCGACCTCGCCGAACAAGCCTGATCTGCGCTCGCACCGGCCCCTGAACTGCACGGTCACCGCCAGGTTCCCGAGTCACTGAAAAGTGCGTTCTTCCATGTCAGCGGCTACTTTCCTACGGTTCTCGAGTAACCGGAAGAGACCGAGCCGAGCTCGCGGGCTCGCGCGAGGAGGAAGCAGGCAGCATGGCCATCACCCTGGTGAACCCCAGCGGATTGCCGGAAATCGGCGCCTACCGGCAGGTGTCGATCGCGACCGGCTCGAAGCTGGTCTTCATCGCCGGGCAGGTCGCCTGGGATGCGGATGGGGTCACGGTCGGCGAGGGCGACCTCGCCGCCCAGGTCGAGCAGTGCTATCTCAACGTCGGCACCGCCCTGGCCGAGATCGGCGGTTCCTTCGACGACGTGGCGAAACTGACCGTCTACGTCGCTGACTGGACGCCCGACAAGCTGCCCCTGTTCATGGAAGGCGTCTCGCGGGCGTCGGCGAAGCTGGGAGTCACCCCGGTACCGCCGGCCACGCTGCTGGGCGTTGCGGCACTGCACGTGCCGGAGCACCTGGTCGAGGTCGAAGCCACGGCGATCATCGACTGATCAGGCGCGTGGCCGGCGGATCTCCGCTGAGCGAAATCCTTTATCGGGCAAGGGCTTTTGGTCCCAGCGGGCAGTGCCAAGGTCAGCCGCCCGCGCGCCACATGGGTTGCAGTCGGGGGCCGTCTTCGGGGAGTTCGATCGGCTCGCCCAACGGCTCGAAGCCGTGTCGCGCGTAGAGGGCCTGGTTGCGCGGCGTACTCGCTTCCAGGTACGTCGGCTGCGCCTCGGCATCGGCTCGGTCGAGCCGGTGCCGCAGGATCGCGCTTCCGACGCCGCTTCCGCGGCTCGCGGCGAGCCGCCCATGGAGGACAAGAACAAATGCGGTTCGTCCGGGTGTCGTTGCGCGGCCAGCGTCATCACGGTGGCCATGCGACGCAGCACGGGATCGGTGCCGGCCGATTCCGCCAGCACCGCCGCCTCCCGGCGGACCCGCTCCGCCGACCGCAAGGTCAGCCAGACCGACAGGCCTTCGATCGTTCCGTCCGCGCGTTGCGCGACCAGGACTTCGTCCGCGCGCAGCGCTTCGCGGACGACGTCCCGGAACACGGCGTCGGGGAGCTGCCGGCCGGACGTGACCCAGCGGGCGACCGCTTCGTCGGCGAAGGCGGCGCCGTAGGCCGGGACGACGCGCTCCAGTTCGGCGGGCGTGGCCCGGTGGACGATCAGATCCATCGCGGTCCTTCCAGTACGTCGTAAACTTCGCGCCTGCTTTTCCGCCATTCTTCGGGCACCATCGGATGGTGGCGAGCGTTTTCGTCACGGGAAGTTTTGTGACGAAAAGGAAGTTCTCATGCGGTGTGTGCAGTGCGGGACCGAGCTCGCGGCCGCCGTGCGGGGCAGGCCGCGCCGCTACTGCAGCCGGTCCTGCCAGGCGCGCGCCTACCGGGCTCGAAAGGACGGCGGTGGGCTGAACCGCCGTTCCACGCCCAGGTCCGAACGCGCGCGTGGAGAGCTGGACCGCGCGACGATCGTGCGGAGCGCGATCCGGCTTGCCGACGGCGAAGGGCTTGCTGCCGTCTCCATGCGCGCCGTCGCGGCGAGCAACGACGTTGCCGCGATGGCCTTGTACCGGCACGTGTCCGGAAAGGACGAACTCGTCCGCGCGATGGTGGACGTCGTCCTCGCGGAATACCGGCCACCGGAGCGGAACTCCTGCGGGTGGCGTGCGGAACTGGAACATCAGGCGCGCCAGGAATGGGCGCTGTACCAACGACATCCGTGGGTGCTGTCGGTGCTCGCATCGACGCGTCCACCGCTGGGAGGTTCCGTGCTCGCGTTGGTCGACCGGTCGATGACCGCGCTTGCCGGGCACTTCGACGCCGACACGAGCCTATCGGTGTACCTGCTGGTCAGCGGATACGTGCAGGGCATGGCTCTGCTGCTGACCGCGGAGGAGGAGGCGGTCCGGGGCACCGGCGTCGGCTACGAGCGGTGGTGGTCGACGCGGCGTGACCACCTGGTCGGCACCGCCGGCGGACGCTACCCGTGGCTGGCCGAGGTGGCCTCGGAAGCGCGGCTCGATGACTGGTTCGAGTTCGGCTTGCAGCGCGTGCTCGACGGAATTGGTGCTCGCCTATGATCGGCGAGCCGAGAACCGGTATCGGGCAAGGGTTTTCGGGTCCCAGAGAGCCACGATCAGAGCCACCGCGGCCAGCATGACGGGCGCCGTGAACGCCGGGTCGTAAGACAAGCCGTCGGCCGACATCGAGTAGGTCACGTTCATCGTGGTGTGGAACAGCACCGCCGCGAACACGCTGCGCCCCGTGTTGTTGTGCAGCCACACGATGATCACCCTGGCCGCGACCGTGAAGACGCACTGCCAGAACGCCCACGCGGGCTCGTGGAGCTGCAGGTACGGCACCAGATGCCAGGCAGCCCACACGATTCCGATGATGACGCCGCCACCGAGCGCGCCCCAACGCTGCTGCATCGGGCCGGTGGCGTAGCCCGTCCAGCCGACCTCCTCGGCGACGCCCGCGATGAAGTAGATCACGCAGTAGATCAGCACCGCCGACCACGAGATGCGCGGCTCGGGCAGCGGTTGCCCGGCGAGCAGCGGTTGCCCGGCGAGCAGCATCAGCCAGTACGACACCAGCGTGACCGCGGGCATGATGAGCAGGATCGGCGCGTACCAGATCCGCCGCCTGATGCTCGAAACGTCAACGGCGGTACGGAGAGCCTGCGCACTCCGCCGGCTCCGTCGTTGAGGCCGACGAGGATCGCCGCCGCAACCAGCGGGACGACGAACTGCAGGGCGCTCAACGGCAGGTTCGCCGGCAGCCGCACGTCGGAGAGCTCGCCGAGGAGCACGAACGGGGCGCCGAGGGCGAAGACCAGCACGAAGAACACCCACGGCGACCTCGACCAAGCCCCACGCGTAGCCAAGAGACCCCTAATCCTCCACTTCGGACCAGGGGAATCCTCCTGCCGTGCCAACGCTTGCGCATCAGGGAGAAACCCCGATCCGCCCCTGACGTCAGCGGAGCGCTTCGGCGAGCGCGCGGTAGGTCGGCAGCGGGGCGTCGCCGAGGGCTTGGATGCTCACGTGGTTCGCGCCCGCGTCCAGGTGCGCGTTGATGCCTTCGGCGATCTCCGCCGCACTGCCGTGCAGGGCCACGGCGTCGATCAGGCGGTCGCTGCCGGGCTGCGCGACGTCTTCGTCGGTGAAGCCGTACCGGAGCAGGTTCCGGGTGTAGTTGCCCAGGTTCAGGTACATGCCCACCGTCGCGCGGCCGGTGGCGCGGGCGCGGTCCGGGTCGGTGTCGAGCACGACCTTCTGCTCAGGGGCGAGCAGTGGTGCGTCGCCGAGGATCTCCCTGGCGTGCCTGGTGTGCGCGGGGACGGTCAGGTACGGGTGGGCTCCCGCGGCCCGGTCGCCGGCGAGCTTGAGCACCTTCGGGCCGAGCGCGGCGAGCACGCGTCCCGACTGCGGCACGCCGGCGGCGTCCAGCCGGTCGAGGTAGTCGACCAGCGCCTGGTACGGCTTGGTGTAGGTGTCCGTCATCTCGCGGTGCCCGGCGCCGATGCCGAGGACGAACCGGTTCGGGTGCTTCGCAGCGATCCGGTGGTAGGACTCGGCGACCGTCTGCGGGTCGGAGTTCCAGATGTTCACGATCCCGGTGGCGACGGTGATCCGTTCGGTGGCGTCCAGCAGCCGCTCGGCCAGCTCCAGATCCGCGGGCGGCGAGCCGCCGATCCAGATCGTGCCGTAACCGAGTTTCTCCACCTCGACCGCCAGTTCGGGGTCGAGTTGCGTGGAAATCCGCCAGATGCCGATCTTGCCGAGCGTTGAGGTCATATCCCTGTATAACAGCGGATCCCGGCGAGCATTCCCGGCGTCGCCCGACCGGGGTCAGCGGCGGCGGGCCCGCAGGGCGATGGCCAAGCTCCCGTCGACGACGGTCAGCGCGGCCATGCCGAGCATGCCCGCCGCGGCGCTTTGCTTCCGGTAGTGGTTGGCGATCACCAGGTTCAGCGCCGTCCGCCCGGCCATCCACGGCCAACGCGGGCGACCGCGCAGCAGGCCCGGTGTCAGCGCCAGGTCGACGATCCCGACGGTGCGGGCGAAGACGACGTCGTCGCCGAGCCCGAGCGCCTTCGACACCGGCCGCGTGGCGGCGGTCAGCCCGGCGCCCATCGCCAGGGTCACGATGCCGACGACACCGGAAAGCTTCTCCACGCGACTCATGATCACCAGCTTCGTCGTCCGGGCACCGGAGGACAAGGGCATAGGTCCGGGCCCGCGGCGGGACCAAGGGCCCGGACGGTCAGCCGTCCTTGCGCCAGACGTAGGCGGCGGAGATCGGGTGGTTGCGGAAGCGCTCCCACTTCGGCTTCACCGCGAGCCACTCGTCGTCGATCACGCCCTCGTGCAGCTCCGCCAGCCGCCAGCCCGCCGCCAGCGCCGCCGCGACGTGGTCGCTGATGAGGTGCACGTTTGTGCTGATGGCCACCGATTCGCCGGCGTCGTTGGTGTAGTGGGTCGGCATGCCCGCGGTCATGATGAAGTGCGGGTGGAACGTCACCAGCACGAACGCGGCCTTCGGTGCGGCCAGCCGCCACGCCTCCCGGTACAGCGGGCGCAGGTCGTCCAGGTGCTCGTCGATCAGCGACGAGATCACCAGGTCGTAGGCCGAAGCGGGAAGACCGGTGGCCGCGACGTCGGCCTCCACGAGCCGGTCGTGGGCGCCGCGGCGCTGCGCGACGGCCAGCATCTCCGGCGTCAGGTCCACCCCGTCGATCGCCGGAATCCCCTTGTCCCGCAACCACTGCCCGGTCCGGCCGGTGCCGCAGCCGAGGTCGGCGGCCCGGCCGACGGCCGCCCAGGACGGCTCCTGGAGCCGGTCGAGCAGGGCGATGTCCATCGCATCCTCGACGGTCTGCTCGTAGTTGGCGACCCATTCGCCGTATCCGGTGCGGACGTCCACGGTGCGGTATCCCCGCGCGTCGAAATCGCTGAAGTCCATTGGGCCGATTATTCCGCCCGGTGCTCCCGCCGCGAAACGATTTTTCCTCCGGTCGGCGCAGCGTTGCTCCGGAGGGGATCACAGGTGCGCCCCGGATTCGCGGAACCGCTTGACTGCTCACGCACCGCGACTACATGGTTGCGGACTGCCTGTTGTGCGGACAGCGGGAGGTTGGCAATGGGGGCGGACGGCAGGGAGCGGCGACCGTTCTACGTTCCGGTGGCCAGGCGGCGCTGGCCGCAGCTGGGGATCGCAGCGGCCTGCGCGGTGGTGCTGGTGATCGCAACCTACTTGGTCGTCGCGACGGCGCGCGGCTGCGATTCCGGGCTGCACCGGGCGGGGCCGCTGGACGAGTGCGTCGGGGTCACCGACGGGCCGGGCGAGTTCGGGCTCAGCGACGGGATGGGCGGATTCGACGGCAGCCTGCGGGACGTGCAGGACAAGATCGCGGCGGAGAACGCCCGGGTGCGGCGGATCAGCCGCGAGCAGAACAAGCCGTACGTCAGCATCGCCTACTTCAGCCCGCTCACCGTCGCGAAGCCCGACACCACCACGATCGAGGCGGTCCGGCGCGGCCTGGCGGGCACCTACGTCTCGCAGCTGCGCACGAATGCCGACGGCCGGGAGGAATGGGGCGGCAACCTGCCGCTGATCCAGGTGCTGCTGGCCAATCCCGGCAGCCGGAGCGCGCAGTGGGAGCCGGTGGTCGAGCAGCTGCGGCAGCTCGCGGAGTCGGAGGAGAACGGCAGGCTGGTGGCGGTGACCGGGCTCGGGCAGAGCCTCGCCGGCACTCGGGATGCGATAAACAGGTTGTCCCAGCACCGGATTCCGATGGTCGGCGCGATCATCACGGCCGACAAGTTCGCGATCGATCCGGCGGCGAAGGAGGCGAAGGGGCTGCTGCGGGTGGCGCCGCCCAACTCTGCGCAGGCCGGCGCGCTGGTCAAGCGCCTGGAGAACACGCAGCTCGCGCTGGTCGTCTGGGACAAGAACGAAGACGAGGTGTTCGCCCGGGATCTGGCGAACGCGTACGAGTACGCGTACCAGCAGCGAGGCGGCAAGCTGGCGCGCAGCGAACCGTTCGACTCCGCGCAGCTCGCCACCGCCAACACCTTCCCGGCGATGGTGCCGAACATCTGCCTGAAGAAACCGGATGCGATCCTGTTCGCCGGCCGGCTGCGAGAGCTGAAGCCGTTCCTGAACGCGCTTTCCTCCCGCTCCTGCACGGAGTTGAAGATGCGCGTGCTGATCACCGACAGCGTCGTCAACGTCGGTGGTGACGCGGAAATCCAGCGCAGCCTGGAATCCGGGATCACGCTGGAGTACACGCAGCTGGCCACGCCGCAGGCGTGGAACGCCGCGCCGCAGTACTTCCCGCGGCGATCGACCGAGTACTTCATCCCCGGTTCCACCGCGACCGCCGTCTTCCAGCAGGAGTTCCCCGGCGAGTCGATCGAGGACGGCATGGCCATCGTCACCTTCGACGCGCTGGGCGTGGCCGCCACCGCGGCCCGCCGCGCCGTGCACAACAACAAGTTCGGCGAGAAGCTGCCCAGCGCGGACGGTGTCGCCGCGGAGTTCGACCGGATGAGCGACACAGGTGCCGTGGACGGCGCCAGCGGCTGGCTCTCCTTCGACACGGAGACCGGGCGTCCGGACAGCAAGGCTCTGCTGGTGTTCCAGGTGACCAAGGAAATCGGCCAGCCGATCTCGTCGGTGCCGGTCGTGATCTCGGAGACCGGCACCCCGTACCGGCCGTAGTGTCCGTGCGACCCGTCGACGATTGGGAGTGGTCGATGCAGCCGTTCGAAGCGCCCGCGCGCGAACGCATCTTCATCAGCTACCGCCACGGCGACAACGCCTACGCGGCGCGCTGGCTGAATGTCGTGCTGCGCGGGCGATTCGGCGCGGACCGGGTTTTCTTCGACACGGGAATGGACCCGGGCGTCAACTACGTCCAGGAAATCGAGCGCGAGCTGGATTCCTGCGCGGTGCTGCTCGCGGTGATCGGGCCGCAGTGGATGGCCATCGCCGACGAGCTCGGACGCCGGCGCCTGGAGAACCCGAACGACGTCGTGGTGCGGGAGATCTCGACGGCGCTGCGCAACGGCGTGCGGGTGATCCCGGTGCTGATCGACGACGCGGAGATGCCGAAGTCGGCGGAACTGCCGACCGACCTGCGGCCGCTGACGCAGCACAACGGCGTGGTGCTCAACCCCGGCACCTCCGACTCCGAACTCGGCAGGCTGCTCGGCGCCCTCGACCGGCACCTGGCGAACCCGAGCTCGGTGCCGCCGGAGCCCGAGCCGCCGGCGGAGCCGGAGCCGGGGGTCAGGAGCCGGTACGACCTGCTCCACGACCTCGTGCAGGAGTGCATCACGCCGCCGGACGGCCGGGGCCGGGAACTGCCGGTGATCCGGTTGCTCGGCAGCGGCACCGAGGTGCTGACCTACCTGGCGGAGGACTGCGGGCAGACCGTGCCGCACACCCGGCTCGACTTCGACGCGAAAGGGCTGACGTCGCTGCGCCGGGTGGTGGTCGAACTGGCCGTGCGGTTCGGCGGCCGGGATTCGCCGCAGTTCCGCCACCTGATGCTGTGCATCGTGGCCGCGGAGTCGGGTCTGGGCGTCGGGGCGGCGTTGTCCAAGCTGCGCAACGCGTTGCTCGCCGCCGAGCTGCCGGACTTCTCCAAGGTGACGTTCGACGCCGTGGTCGGCGCGTTGCAGGAATCGGGAGCCCTGCTGAACTGGTCCGGCGTCCTCGCGGACGCGTTGCTCGGCGCCGGCGAGCGGGCGCAGTGGCGCAGGCGGCTGCGGGCGTTGACCGGGTTCGGGGACTCCACCGGCGTGCCACCGGATCCGTGGGCTGAACAGGATGTCGTGGGTTCGCGCGCGTTCGACGAGGTGCTCCTGGCGGCCTTCCTCGCCGATCTGCGCCAGGCCCACGCGGGGCGTGCGATGAACTGCGTTGCCCTGCTGGAAAACGCTGATGCGCCGCTCGGCGAGCGGTTTCTGGAGCTGCTGTTCGACATCCGGCAAGAACTTCCGCCCGATCCTCTCGTGGTCGTCGCGGCGGGACGGCAGTGGCAGCCGCCGCTGGAGGTCCCGGAAGCCGCCGACCGGCCGACCCTGGCGGAGTGGGAAGAACACCGGAACGCCACCAGGAACCGGAACTCCTGGTGGTTGCCGGTCGATCTGTGAACCGTCAGCGCAGTGGCATGCCGACGTAGTTCTCCGCGAGTGTGGTGGCCGCCGCGGTGGAGGTGCGGAGGTAGTCGAACTGGGCGCGTTGCAGGCGGCGTTCGAAGTCCGCGTCCGGGCCGCCGAAGTGGTGCGTCAGCGATGTCATCCACCACGAGAAGTGCTGGACCCGCCAGACCCGTTGCAGGCAGGCCGCGGAGTAGCCGTCCAGGCCGGTGGTGCTGCCGGTCCGGTGGAAGGCGGCCACGGCGTCGGCCAGCCTGTCCACATCGGACACCGCGAGGTTGAGGCCCTTCGCGCCGGTCGGCGGGACGATGTGGGCGGAATCGCCTGCCAGGAACAGGCGGCCGTGGCGCAGCGGCTCGGCCACGAAGCTGCGCATCGCGGTGACCGACTTGTCGATGATCGGGCCCTCGTGCAGCCTCCAGCCCGGCGTGCCCAGCCGGATCCGCAGCTCCGCCCAGATCCGCTCGTCCGGCCACGCGTCGAGCGACTCGTCCGGGGCGCATTGCAGGTAGAAGCGGCTCACCTCGGCCGACCGCATGCTGTGCAGGGCGAAGCCGTTGACGTGGTTGGCGTAGATCAGCTCGCCGGAGGACGGTGCGACGGCGGCCAGGATGCCCAGCCAGCCGAACGGGTAGATGCGCTCGTAGACGGTCCGAGCCTCGGCCGGAATGGAGTCCCGGCAGACGCCGTGGAAGCCGTCGCAGCCCGCGATGAAGTCGGCGCGCAGTTCGTGCTCGACGCCGTCGAGGGAGAAGCGGACGAACGGCCGGTCGGTCGTCACGTCGTGCACGCTGACGTCGGCGACCTCGAACAGCACCTGGCCGCCGTCGCGACGGCGGCGCTCGGCGAGGTCCCGCACCACTTCCTGCTGGCCGTACAAGGTGATGCCGCGGCCGGTGAGCTCGCGGAACGGGATGCGCAGGCGTTCCTCGTCGAACTGCAGGTGCACGCCGTCGTGCGCCTCGCCCTCGCGCAGCATCCGGTCGCCGACCCCGGCGTCCCGGAGCAGGTCCGCGGTGCCCTGTTCGAGCACACCGGCGCGCACGCGGTGCTGGACGTACTCCTGGCTGCGCCGCTCCAGCACGACGGAGTCGATGCCGTGCAGGTGCAGCAGGTGGGAAAGCAGCAGCCCGGCGGGGCCGCCGCCGACGATCGCGACCTGGGTGCGCAAGGCAGCTCTCCTCTCGTACCGAGCTGGACGTTCGGCTTGGTTGCGGGGCCGTGAGTCTTTTGGGTCGCTATAACAGCCCAAAAAACACAAAAGCACCCAGCCCGGGCGCGAAGGAAGAGCAGAGTGGCCGCCGGGGAGTGGGGGGAAAGCCCACCCCCCGCGACAG